>NZ_JAXUHN010000041.1:0-16300 GCF_035916875.1 Methylomicrobium sp. Wu6 | reverse complement strand
AAACATGCGTCATCGTTTTCTGATAGTTCTAATCGGGCAACCCTTGCCAACTCTGTTTCCTGCTGGTTCTAAAAAGCTTTTAGTTTAACGCCAATCAACTTTCTGCGAGACACTTAACGGGGGCCACCAATTCGCTGCCGTTTTATTGATTCGACTCTGTGGGCCGTATCATCATCCTATTGCGATTGACTGTTAAAGTGGCGGGTGATGGTTTCGTGATTCGATCCTATCCAGGCTTCCAATTGCCGAGAATACGATGGTTGGACTATTTTGGCATTTTTTGCTCGTAAATTGTCATTGCGCGTGAACAAAAAAATCGTAAATTACATCCATATTCGAAACTCTCAACAATAAGTCGAGCGCTCATTTGATGAGAGATTATTACTGATGCTTCATATTGGATCAGTTATCTATCTATCTAACTGCCTAGTCCCGGAGGAATGAGTCATGAATGTCAAAGATGTAGAAATCCAAGCACTGACGGAACAACTCAAAGAATGGAATATTCAAATGGGTGTGCTCGCTGCGAAGCAAGAGGCCGCAGCCGCGGCGGCAAAGAATTTTGCTCACGAACTCGATGCCTTACGTAGCAAATACCATGCGACTGCTCAACAACTTAGAAAAAGAGAAGAGGAAGAGACCGGTTTTAATATGTGGGAAAACATCGGAGAAGGGGGCTGAGCCTGGCAGCTTTGCCGAACATTCGAGTAGACGTTTTAATCAGCCAACAGGAATATAATGCGGCGAGGTTAGAATCATGTTGCCTTGCGGGCATTGTTTTTTGCCATGGGAAAGTTAATTCCGTGCCCTATGACAATACCCGTAAAGAGCAATGGTCTCTCTGTGCGTTCTTCCGAATCTTTTCGATTCTGACGCGAGTGCCGCGTGGCGCAAAACCTATTTTCGGACGGTAATCCAAGAAACGCGCGCATGACGTGTAATTAGCGTCCTCTATTGCGACATTGAGCTTCCACCTCTGATTTGTCTGGGCTCAATTGTTATCAGCAACCCTCTCCTCACACACCGCGAAATTTAATGAGCGAAGGACAAAATGAGTTGTGTTCATGCGGCAGTCGATGCAGTTATTGCCTATCACGAACGTACCAAGCACCATCTTAGCCATTACGCAGCTGGGCCGGATTGTTTGGATTGGGCCGACCAACCGAATCCGTTTCGGCGTTTTACTGACTGTGAAATCGTATCGTTGCCGGCGCCGGGAGCGCTATTGCCGGTGTTGTTCGCCGATTTCGATCAAGCTGTAAACATTCCCGCGAAGCCCTTCACATCTCAGACTTTGGGGCTCTTATTGGAGTTGGCGTTCGGACTGGCGGCCTGGAAACAGTACGGCGGCGAGCGCTGGGCCTTGCGCTGCAATCCGTCCAGCGGTAATTTGCATCCTACCGAAGCGTATGTAGTCCATGCCGAAGCAAGTCTATTGACGCCCGGCGTTTATCATTATCTGAGTTATGATCATGCGCTGGAAAAACGAAGCGAATTTACAGCCAATTCGGCCGGGTCTGATCTCTATATTGCACTGACCTCGATCCACTGGCGCGAAGCCTGGAAATACGGCGAGCGAGCTTATCGTTACTGTCAACTCGATATCGGTCATGCGCTCGGCGCTTTACGTTATGCGGCGGCGGCATTGGGTTGGTCGCTCGAGCTGATAGCCGAATGCGGTGATGATGAATTGGCGCAGTTGTTGGGATTGGATCGACAGGCTGACTTCAAGGAACTGGAAGCCGAGTCGCCCGACTTGATTTGTCGCGTTCGGTATAGGTGTGATGCGACCCACAGCCCGGACATCAAGGGTTTGCTGAAATGTGCTCAAAATGCCGTTTGGCATGGCCGAGCCGAGCGCCTCAGTCAATTTCATCGCAATCATTGGCCGATTATCGAAGAGGTCGCGCAAGCCGCACATAAGCCATGGACCGAGGAGCCGACGAATTCTCCAGCCGCGCATAGGGACCTTCCTGCCAGCGCCTGTACTAAAACCGCTACCGATATTATCCGTCAGCGTCGCAGTGCCCAGCGTTTCGATGCATCGACTTATCTGCCGCACAACGATTTTATTCGCATCTTGAGCGCGATGATGCTCGGCAGCCGCGTTCCTTTTGATGTGTGGCGCTGGCCGCCTGCGGTGCATTTGTTGCTGTTCGTGCATCGCGTGGAAAATCTGGCGCCTGGCGTATATCTGCTGCCGCGCACGCATGACGCGGCCAAATCGCTACGTGCGGTACTGAGCGGTGAGTTCGCCTGGCAAGAGGCTGCTGAAAACATGGCATATTTGCCGTTGTATCGCTTGGTCGCCGTCAATTGCAAACGCGTAGCCAAAACCGTGTCCTGTCATCAGGATATCGCGGGCGAAGGTGCCTTTAGCCTGGCGATGCTCGCTGAATTTCGAGAGCAGGTCAGCCAAGAACCCTGGAGCTATCGCCGCTTGTTTTGGGAATGCGGACTGATCGGTCAGGCGCTATATTTGGAGGCCGAAGCCGTTGGAATGTGCGGTACCGGGATCGGCTGTTTTTTCGACGATAGCATGCATGACATTCTGGGCTTACAGGATAACACTTTCCAAAGCCTCTACCATTTCACGGTCGGTCGAGCATTGGAGGACTCACGCTTGCAGACGCTGCCGGCTTATCACCATTTAAGCCAGCGATAGAAAGCGCCGAGACGTCTGCCGCTTTTACGATTCTGCCATCAACAATCCGTATCTTGCGGTGAGCCCGGCCGCCGATGTTCGGGTCGTGAGTGATGATCATCAAGGTGACGCCTTGCCGGTTGAGGCTTTCCAACAGTTCAATGATTTCCTTGCCGGACTGGCTGTCCAGGTTGCCGGTCGGTTCGTCGGCCAGTAATATTTCAGGTTTCATGATCATCGCTCGGGCGATTGCGACGCGTTGCAGTTGGCCGCCCGAAAGTTGGTCGGGCTTGTGCAGGGCGCGGTCTTCGAGGCCGACTTCGGCCAACGCGGCCGCAACACGCGGCTTGCGTTCATGAACGTTGATGCCGGCCAATATTAGCGGTATTTCAATGTTTTCGGCGGCGGTCAGGCGAGGAATCAAATGAAAGAATTGAAACACGAAGCCGATGTTTTCGCGGCGGACCTTGGCGAGTTCGTCGTCGCTGAGTTGGGTAACCGGGCGGCCGTTCAACAGGTAGCGGCCGTCCGACGGCTGATCGAGTAGCGCTATCACGTTCAATAGGGTCGATTTGCCGGAACCGGATGGGCCCATCACCGAGACATATTCGCCTTTCGCGATTGATAGACTGATGTCGTTCAACGCTTTGACGATTTGGTCGCCGACCTGAAACGTACGGCGGATGTTTTCGAGTTCGATCATTGCTTTACACGCGCCTTGGCGCCTGCGACCACTCCGTCCTGGCCGATCGACAGCACGATTTTGTCGCCCTCCTGCAACCCTTCCAGCACTTCAATATAATTCCAGTTAGCGAGGCCAGGTGTGAAGGCGCGTTCTGCCAGCAGGCCATCGTCTTGTAGCAGCAGGACTTTATGATTTTCGATCACTGCTTCCGCGGGCACGCGTAGCGCTTTCGGCTTGCTGGACAGCAGCACTTCGATGTCGGCGCTGTAGCCGGGTAATAATTCGTTCAAGTCTTTCGGATCGGTCAGTTTGACTTCGACTTCGACCGTGCGCGCCTGTTTTTCCTTTTCTAGCACGTACGGTGCGATGCGCGAGACGGTGCCGGAGCAGCGTTTGCCTTCAAAAGCATCCAGTGATACGCAGGCGGTCATGCCGGTTTTGATTTGTGGCGCATCGACTTCATCGATCGGCGCGGACACGTACAGGCAGCTCAGGTCGAGCAGATCGATCGCGGGCAGGGTGGGGATGCCGGGCGGGGAAGGGGTCACGTACTCGCCGAGTTCGACATTGATTTCGGCGACGGTGCCGTCGAACGGCGCCTGCACCAGGGTGCGTTCGATCGCGGCCTGGGCGGCGTCGCGTCTGGCCTGGCTGACCTCGATCTCTTCCCTGGCAGAGCGACAGGACGCGCTCTGCGCCTTCGCATTGGTGACTTTGGTGTCGACCTGTTCCTCGGAGACGATCTGGTTGTATTTTTGCAGCCGGGAGATGCGTTCGGCTTCGCGCACCGCGCCGGCTTTCAGTTGACAGCTCTGCTCGGCGGCGGCCTGGTTGGCGCGTATCTGGGCTTCCTGCAAGGCGAGCTGGGCTTTCAGATCCTGATTCCAGACTTCCATCAAGAGCTGGCCCTGTTTGACCTTGTCGCCTTCCTTCACGTTCAGCTTGGCGACCTGGCCGCCGGCGGCGGGCGCGAGATAGGCGCGGCGGCAGGCCTTGACGGTGCCGACGCGGGTATTGGAGACGGTCGCGCGGACTTCGCCAGCTTCGAGGCTGACGATTTCGACTTCCACTGGCTTCGGGCGTTGGTAATAAACGGCAAGTGCGGCGGCGGCCGCGAGGCTTCCGAAAACGATCAGTGTTTTTTTGCGCATGGAGGCTTTTAGTTTGATAATAAAACGGGAGTCGGCGGGCTATCATCCCATCAGGCCGGGCGGCGAAATGTCCGCTATTATTTTAAGCCATTAAGCTACATTCTTTAACGATCTCAACATATAATCTTGCAAGACAGGCCCATGGGCATTTTTTTATCAGGGACTCATGAAATATAGCGAAGCATTTTTGAACGCCGCCGCCGATCTTTGCGCGGCAGGGCGCATTATCGACAGCAAGGAAAGGGTGCCGGCGACCAGCGGCAATTTTTCGGTGCGCTTGCCGGATGGCACGATTGCGATCACCGTGTCCGGGAAGCACAAAGGCCGGCTGCAAATCGAGGACATCATGCTGATTGATGCGGAGGCGAATTCACTGGACGGCAAAAAGCCGTCGGCGGAGACGCTGCTGCATACCTCTCTATATAAAAGGTTTCCGAACGTCGGCTGCGTGCTGCATCCGCATGCGATCAATGCGGTGTTGGTGTCGCGCATCTTCAAGACTGAAATCGTGCTCGAGGATTATGAACTGCTGAAAGCGTTCAACGGCATCACCACGCATGAAAGCCGTATTGTCGTGCCGATCTTTGCGAATGATCAGGACATTCCTCGTCTTGCGGCCGAAGTCGAGCGCTACCTGGATCGGCATGACGATTGTTATGCCTACGTGATTGCAGGGCATGGGTTTTATACCTGGGGTACGACGGTTGACGAAACCTTGCGTCATATCGACGCTCTCGATTACCTATTTGATTGTGAATTACGCTTGCATGGAGTGAAGAAATTATGAGCGCGTTAACCGTTTATCCCGATAACCAGCCTCAAGCGGGCGAGTTATTTACCGAATTTGCCGAGATCGAAGCGCAGCTAGGCGGCATCGGCGTACAGTTTGAGCGCTGGACCGCCGATGGCGAGCTGGCCCTTGATGCCGATCAGGATGCGGTGGTCGCCGCTTACCGCGATTCGGTCGATCGCCTGATGCGGCAGTACGGCTTTCAATCGGTCGACGTGGTCAGCTTGCAGCCGGATCATCCGCAGAAAGCGGCGTTTAGGGAAAAATTCCTGGCCGAACATACGCATGGCGATTTCGAAGTCAGGTTCTTCGTCGACGGCAAGGGGCTTTTCTATCTGCACGTCGGCGGCAAGGTCTATGCGGTGCTTTGCGAAAAAGGCGATCTGATCAGCGTGCCGGCCAATACCACGCACTGGTTCGACATGGGCGAAAATCCGTGTTTCAAGTGCATTCGGCTGTTCACGACGGCGGAAGGCTGGGTCGCCTCGTTTACCGGCAGCGACATTGCCAAGTCGTTTCCGACTTATGATCAATATGTTGCTGCCTTGTCATGATCAGGGCGATCGTTACCGATATTGAAGGCACCACCTCGTCCTTGTCTTTCGTGAAGGACGTGCTGTTTCCGTATGCGCGCGCGCATCTCGCCGAATTTATACAAATCCATGCGGACGATCCCGAGGTCCGGCGCTTGCTGGCCGATGTTTCCGCAGAAGCCGGTAAGCCGCTCGACGCCGCGCAAACGCTGGCGCAATTGCTCGAATGGATTGATCAGGACAAAAAAGTCACGCCGTTGAAGGCGCTGCAAGGCCTGATCTGGGACGAGGGTTACCGGCAAGGCGCGTTTACCGGCCATGTCTATGAAGACGCCGCAAGAAACCTGAAAGCCTGGCATGCCTGCGGGCTGCATCTGTACATCTATTCGTCCGGGTCGGTGCATGCTCAGAAGCTGTTGTTTTCGCATACCGAGTACGGCGATTTGACACCGTGGTTTTCGAGCTATTTCGATACCCGGATCGGCGGCAAACGGGAGGTCGATTCGTATCGCCATATCGCGGAGGAACTGCGGATTCCTCCCGAAAATCTGATGTTTCTGTCCGACATCAAGGAAGAACTGGATGCGGCGAAGCAGGCCGGGTTCAATACGATTTGGCTGGTCCGCGAAGGCAAGACCGATCTCGGGGCGGAGCACGAGCAGGTGCAGGATTTCGATCATATCGAAATTGTTTTTTCAAACGATCTCTAAGTCCCCCGTTGTTTGTTACAATGCTCTTTTTGTTGATTTTTTAAGGTATTAAAGCTGCGATGAGCATTAAATCGGACAAATGGATACGCCGGATGGCGACCGAATACGGCATGATCACGCCGTTTGAAAGCGGCCAGGTCAGGGACTCCGAAAAGGGTAGGGTGATTTCGTTCGGGACATCGAGCTATGGCTACGATGTGCGCTGTTCGGATGAATTCAAGATTTTCACCAATATCAATTCCGCGATTGTCGATCCGAAGGATTTCGACTCGAGCAGCTTCGTCGATGTCAAATCGGATGTCTGCATCATTCCGCCGAATTCGTTTGCCTTGGCGCGGACGGTCGAGTATTTCCGTATTCCGCGTGATGTGCTGACCGTGTGTCTGGGCAAATCGACCTATGCGCGCTGCGGCATCATCGTGAATGTGACGCCGCTGGAGCCCGAATGGGAAGGGCACGTGACGTTGGAGTTTTCGAATACGACGACGCTGCCAGCGAAAATCTATGCGAATGAAGGTGTCGCGCAGATGCTGTTTTTCGGCAGCGATGAAGTATGCGAAACCTCATACAAAGATCGCGGCGGCAAATACCAGGGCCAAGTTGGAGTGACCTTGCCTCGCGCATGAAGATTTCCGGATTTACTGCAGCGTAGCCGGAGCGGACCACACGGGCGGCAATTGCAGGAAATAGCCCTGTTTGCTCAGGTTGTTCAGCACCGAAACCGGATCGGCGTTAGCGAGCTTTCGTTCCGGCGTAATTTCAAGGCTGAAAACAAATTCCATTCTGCCCAGGGAATTCTGCAACGCTTGTGGTAGGCAGGTAAAGTCGTCCTGATCTTTGAGATACAAATAAACATCTTGTTTTTTCGAGCTTTTGTAAATAAAACATTGCATATGTTAAGGGTGTCCTGATGGTGCGTCGCGAAGTTAGAGGTTTTGGCTGTTCATGTTTGCGGCAGAAAATAACTGAAAATTGCCGCGCCATTATCGGTCGCCTTGTCCAATGAATCAATCCACGTTCAAACTTCACGATTTTTTTTTCAAGGCCTGCTGTTTCGAGGCGTCATTAATCCTTGTCGCGATCGTGCTTGGCTGGATGGCGGGTATCGATCCGTTCGCCAAGCTGTTTTTTTCCGAAGCGGCGTTGTCACATGGATTGGTTGGTACAGTGCCCATGGTGGTGTTATTTTACCTGATGGAGCAGTGGGAGGGGACATCGTTTCAAAAAATCAGGCGACTGTTGCTCGAAACGTTAGGGCCGGTATTACATCGGCGGCATTGGACGGATTTGTTGATGCTCGCGGGGCTTGCCGGTTTATCGGAAGAGATCCTTTTTCGGGGCGTCATTCAGCCTTGGCTTGAAACGGTCTGGGGAATACGGATTGGGTTCCTTGTCTGCAACCTTCTGTTCGGGGTGGCGCATGCGATCACGCCGCTCTATACGGTTCTCGCATTTATGATCGGGGGGTATCTGAGCTTATCGATGGATTATGGCGGCGAGCGTAATTTGCTGACGCCGATAGTGATTCATGCGCTGTACGATTTTTGGGCGTTTTTATCCTTAGTAAGGACTTATAAAGCGACTCGGGACGGGTAGGGCGAGCGCGAAGTTCATCGCTGTGGTCTCTATGTCAATAGAGTCGCCGTCCATGGCTTTGAAGCACGGTTATCGTTGTCGGGCCGCGATTGAATAGCTAGGCGTTATATGCCTTCAATGCCGGAAAGGCCCACCAGAGTCCAATTGTCGAAATCGAGCACTCCTTCTTGATTGTCTCCATTGTTATAAGTAATCCGGCAGACATATCTTTGCGTGGTCATTTTGCCGGACTGGTCGGCGATATGAATGTCGCCGTTAATCAAAAACTGATAGTTGCCCAGGCTCCAGGCTTTTACCGGTTTGTCGGTAAAGGTCACGGCAAGGTCCGAATCGAGTTCTGATTTGATGTAATTGTTGCAATGCGTGAAGGCGATGGTCGTCATTTCAGTTGAAATGGGAAGCTGGCTGCCTTGATCCTTGCTGTCGACCAAAAAGGCATCGGATTTAATCACGTCGGTCACGAGCGGCATGACTGCGAACTTTTGAAACAAAATCAGCAAGGCAAGGCCGATGACGAGTACGATGAATGGATGTTTTTTTAAGAAGTTTTTCATTTAAGAAAGTGCCGTAGATGTTATTCTTACCCAAGCAATTGTATCAGAAATCAAAGTATTAAGTGTATGTGAAAATAGCAAGTGGCGAACGGTCCGGCGGATATTTTCGGTGAAAGAATTTTTTGACTTGACACGGTGTATTGAACTGGTAAACTGCCTACTCACCGAACTGGACTCGGTGGGATTCCTGGTCAAAAGCCAGTGAATGCGGAAAAGGAGTTAAACAAAAAAACTCCCGGCATAATCGTTGGGGATTGTTAAATTTTTAGGAGGTAGAAATGGCAGCTACAACTGAATCAGTGAAAGCTGATGCTGCGGAAGCACCGCTGTTAAATAAAAGAAATCTGTTCCTGGGCATTTCATTATACTTAGTGTTTTATGCTTGGGTTCGTTGGTATGAAGGCGTTTTTGGCTGGTCCGCTGGTCTTGACTCTTTCGCGCCAGAGTTCGAAACTTACTGGATGAACTTCCTGTATATCGAATTCGTATTGGAAGTATCAACTGCAGGTATCCTGTGGGGCTACATCTGGAAAACTCGTGACCGTAAGGTAATGTCAATCACTCCAAGAGAAGAGTTGAGAAGACACCATACTCACTGGATCTGGCTGTGCTGCTATGCGACTGCAATTTACTTCGGCGCTAGCTACTTCACTGAGCAAGATGGTACATGGCATCAAACTATCGTTCGTGATACTGACTTCACTCCAAGTCACATCATCGAATTCTATTTGAGCTACCCAATCTACATCATCACTGGTGGCGCTTCTTTGTTGTACGCTAAAACCAGATTGCCTACTTATCAAAATGGTTTCTCCATTCAATACATGGTATCTGTTGTCGGTCCATTCATGATTCTGCCAAACGTTGGTCTGAATGAGTGGGGTCACACTTTCTGGTTCATGGAAGAGTTGTTCGTTGCTCCACTGCACTACGGCTTCGTATTCTTCGGATGGGCGGCTCTGGGTGCATTGGGTGTTCTGAGCATCGAAGTTCAAGCAATTGCAAAATTGCTGAAGAAAGACTTGGCTTAATCCTGTAGCCATAGCCTGTAAATAACTATCTCCTGGCTGTTTCGTTCATTTCATTCCGAATGGACGAAACAGCATAAGAAAGATAGTAAATAAAAATAATTTTAAATCCTTTAGGAGGTAAGCTAATGAGCGCATCTCAATCAGCTGTACGTTCACGTGCCGAAGCAGTAAAAGTTTCACGCACGTTCGATTGGCTAATTTGTTTCACTTTGTTCTTTATTATTCTGGGTGGCTACCATGTTCACTTCATGTTGACTGGTGGTGACTGGGACTTCTGGACTGACTGGAAAGACCGCCGTCTGTGGGTAACCGTATTGCCAATCGTTGGCATTACTTTCCCAGCCGCTGTTCAAGCAGTTCTGTGGTGGCGTTGGAAACTGCCATTCGGCGCAATGCTGGCTGTTCTTGGCCTGTTGTTCGGCGAATGGGTAAACAGATATTTCAACTTCTGGGGCTGGACTTACTTCCCAGTTAACTTCGTATTCCCATCACAATTCGTTCCAGGTGCAATCGTTCTGGACGTAATCCTGATGTTGTCTAACAGCATGCAGTTGACTGCTGTTCTCGGCGGTTTGGCATACGGTTTGTTGTTCTATCCTGGCAACTGGCCCGTAATTGCTCCTCTGCACGTTCCTGTTGAATACAACGGCATGGTAATGACCCTGGCTGACTTGCAAGGTTACCACTATGTTAGAACTGGTACTCCAGAGTACATCAGAATGGTTGAAAAAGGTACCTTGAGAACTTTCGGTAAAGACGTTGCTCCAGTATCAGCGTTCTTCTCTGGTTTCGTGAGTATCATCATCTACTTCTTGTGGCACTTCTTCGGTAAATGGTTCGGTAGCACCGCATTTACTCAAAGCACTTGATCCTTATTGGATCCTGAGTTAGTAACACAATAAATGGCTAGTGGATAGTGAAGAAATTATCTGCTGGATACTCAAGAATAAATAGATTCTCTATTATTAGAGGAGGATATATGAAATTAATTAAAGACAAGGTAGCAAAATTGTCCTTTGTCGCACTGTTGCTGACAGTTGCAGCAGCGATGTTCTACACACCAGCTGCGTCCGCACACGGTGAAAAGTCTCAAGCGGCTTTCATGCGTATGCGTACTATTCACTGGTACGATCTGAACTGGTCAAAAGAAGTCGTTAAAATTAACGACACAATGACAATTTCTGGTAAATTCCTGGTATTCTCAGGCTGGCCGGAAACTGTTGACAAGCCAGAAAGCGCGTTCTTGAACATTGGTATCCCGGGCCCAGTATTTATCCGTGCAGGATCTTGGATCGGTGGTCAATTGGTTCCTCGTTCTGTTTCTCTGGAACTGGGCGAAACCTATGAGTTCAAAGTTCTGTTAAAAGCACGTCGTCCAGGTGACTGGCACGTTCACACCATGATGAACGTTGAAGGCGGTGGTCCAATCATCGGTCCTGGGAAATGGGTTACTATTGAAGGTTCTATGAGCCAATTCACTAACCCAATCACTACTCTGACCGGTCAAACCATTGATCTGGAAACGTACAACTTGGGCAACACCTACTTCTGGCATGCTTTCTGGTATGCTTTCGGTGTGGCTTGGATGATCTACTGGATGCGTAAGCCAATGTTCATTCCACGTCAGCTCGCTATGGAAGCTGGTAAAGGTGACACCCTGATCACTCCAACTGACAAGAAAGTTGCCTTGGCTTTCGGTGTTGCTGCAATTGGTATCGTTGCATTCACAATGGCTCAAACCAATGCTGAATATCCAATCACCACTCCTCTGCAAGCAGGTTTGTTGCGTGGTATGAAGCCTCTTGATCTGCCTACACCAACTGTTAGCGTTAAAATTGACGATGCTACCTACCGTGTACCAGGTCGTTCGATGAACATGACTCTGACTGTAACCAACAACGGCGACTCTTCGGTTCGCTTGGGTGAATTCAACACTGCTGGCGTTCGTTTCTTGGATGCTAACGTAACTGAAGACACCACTGGCTACCCAGATGACTTGTTGGCTCCAGAAGGTCTGACTGTTAGCGATAACAGCCCACTGGCTCCAGGTCAAACCAGAACAATCCAAGTTACTGCATCTGATGCAGCTTGGGAAGTATATCGTCTGGCTGACTTGATCTATGATCCAGATAGCCGTTTCGCTGGCTTGCTGTTCTTCCACGACGAAAATGGAAACAAGCAACTGGTCCAAATCGACGGTCCTCTGATCCCAACCTTCATCTAAAGAAGATTGCTGATCTAATAACTATAATAAAAAGCTAAACAATTTGAACCCCTGTTATTCATTGAATAACAGGGGTTTTTTTATGGGAAAAATTATTCGAGTGAAGAGGCTTGAGAAAGCGATGAAATGGGTTCTTTTAAGGGAATGAGGCATGTAACAAGCCGAGACGATCATGGAGCTGATCATCAACATCTCTGCGATTGCAGGAAATAGGGAATTGATCAATATCAGTTAAAGCAAGATTAAGGCTTGCACTGATATTAATTTCCGTTTGTGGTTGCCATGTACAGCGTTGCTGAATTGGGCGTAATGGGTTAGCCTAAAGTATTCAACAAGCAGGCTACGGTACTTTTTCATCCTTTTAAATTATTGGGCCTTTAGGCTTATTTTAATATTTAGAGGGGCGGTATTGTTTTGATTATCGTTGAATTAAGGCAGTATTTACTCATTACGGGATAAGTAGAAAACTAACATAAGCGTAGTCGTCAAGTTCTGCAAGATTATGTATATCCACGAATCTGCTAGATTCATTTTCCCGCCGAGCTAGCAGTGCCTGAATAAGGCAGAGATGACCAAGAACTCGCTCGTCGTGGCATCGGGAGTTCCTTAAGATCGATATGGAGATGGCTCGGCCACAATCTTAAAGATTTTTCAGTGCGATTTCACTCGCTTCGTTCGGTACCTAGTCAGGTAAACGAAAGATACACTCCGTGTGACAAGCGACCGATGGCGGTTCGCGAGGCATTGGGATGAATGTAGGCGCGTGTGATGGCGAGGGGGTAGCGAGTATGATTCGCGCAGTTCAATCACCAGCAATTTTTGGGGCCGGCGGAGCGAGGTCTGCATCCGATGCAAAAATTCTCCCGTTAGCGCCATTTGCGCGCGTTGGCAACGGTTAGAATCAGTTGTCTTGCCATGTGCGAATGTAATCACGCATGGTCGGAATAGTCGTCGCTTTTTGTGTAATTGGATCGGCTTGAGTTTAACTTTGATTTCCTCTGAAAGGCTAGACAGCGCCTCTTCGCGGACAAGATAGCGCCACAAGCGTGTATCGCAGAGACGCATATGATTTAGTAGTCGTTTGGTTGGGTTGTTAGTGATTTTAGATCACTAAAATAGCAGGATTCAACTCGTTTAAATGCCTAGCATTAGCGTTTGGCCGTGCTGTTTAAGCCATAATTGAGCGCTCCGATAATTCGGAAGATGTTGAGCGACTAAGTCCCAAAAATGTTTCGAGTGATTTTTTTCCTTGATATGGCAAAGCTCGTGAACAACCACATATTCCAAAATTTCCAGGGGGGCGAGCGCAAGAAGCCAGTTTATTGCAATGTCATTATGGATGCCACAGCTTCCCCAGCGCGATTTTTGCGATTTGATCGAAACGGATTTAGGAAATAAGTTATGTTTGGGGCCATGCAGCAAAACCATTTGCTCCACGGTCATTTTGACATTGGTTTTCATCCAGCGGATCACAACAGATTTGATCTCTTCGCTACCGATTGTGCCCAAATGCGTATGGGGGATATGCACGGTAAACACATGGGAATGCTCGACTCTGATTCTTTTTAATTTGGTCGGGGTTAAAGACAAGGAATAGGTTTTACCTTGGTAAGGAATGGCTGCTCCATCATGATAAGCTTTTGGCGCCAGACTGTGAAGTTGCTCGGATCGAGATTTAAGTTTTTGAACCGCTTGTATTATCCAGTGCCATTGCTCGTTGACGAACTGATGCAGCATGGCTTCCGAAACATGAAGCGGCGCTACAACTTCAATTTTTTCCGGCGTGACGACGATACGCGTTTTAGACGCTCTCTGCGTGCGTTTGATTTGATACGAAAAAGGGTCCATCAGTCAGTCTAAAATGGATGTTTCAGCATTCTATTTCCATAAATCATTCCACATCAGAATTGCTTGCGCCTTTGCCCGCACTTCGTATTTTCGCGATCCAATCCGTCACCGTTAAAGCTGTAAACCGGCAGCAAGTCGAAACGCCACGTGGGCCAAATTCCATTAAAGTAAAGGGTCTGGCGTTCGCCAGGAATTCCAATGGGGTGGTCCAGTAGTCCCACCTTTTTCCATTGTATTATATCGTCAACAAATCGTACATTCAGATAAAAAAAATCATTAACTTGTTTCAGTTTGACTTTTTCGGACAGATTTTTAGAGGGATTAAGTATTGCCATGAATGAGCCGGTATTGCGCTTGCTCGCCGTGTTTATTATTCAACTGAAACGGCTCGGTGGTTAACTCAAAACATTGCAGGTTATCGTCAAGTCCAGGCAAAGCAAAGAATGATGAACTTGGCAAGAAGCAGGCGATGAGGGCTCGGCTCAAATCAAGATGGTGAAGAGCTCTCGAATATCAACGGCTCGCACCGGTGAGTCCAATGTTTTTGACAATATCAAAATCAATATCCGAGTGAATGTTTTCGGCAAGAATTGAAATATCCAGCAAATCGCCAATTTCTTTAACGGTTTGTAAAAAAGATATTTTTTCGGCATCGCCTTGCAAGTCATTGCTTAATTCCCGGCTTAAACGAACAAAATCGGGCTTTAAAGTTTTGAGATTGTTCAGCGGCATCGATTGGCTGTCGAAACGTTTCAGAACAACACGAATGCCGAAAGTACGGAGAAATGAGATAAATTCGTAATACGTATTAAAGTCTTTAGCCGCCGCATAAGCGGAAAAGCTAATGATCAATTGCGGAGAGATGGAGGCATATTGTTCGATTTGTTTGGTAAACCAAACGCGAAAAGCACTGTTTTTAATCGTGCGGGTTGACAAATTGACCGCAATATTCGACGAAGAGGGTGCGCCGATCAAATGCTCGATTACTTTTCTGATCATGCCCTGATCCAATGCAATGATTTTTTCATATTTTTCGGCGATCGAGACAAATATGCCGACGGGAATAGAGCCGCCCTGTTTGTCGAAAGCCTGAATAAACGCTTCTTCCATCACTATGCGGTTATCGGCAATGTGTGTGATGGGGTCGGTAAACTGAATTTTGTAGGAATTTCGGGTGACGACATCAAATACCAGAGATTTCCATTCGGCGATGTCTTTGGCGCGATCGTCCCCCGTTCGGATGAAATAGCTGTTGGGGCCGATGATCACGGCGTGTTCGTACGCTTCGTGCGCAGCGGGCAGCATATCCTCAGCGGCGCCCAAAGGATCGATAGCAACCGCGCCGATATGGCCGATATCGTCCCTGTGATGAACGTGGCCTAATTCAGACAAAGTCATGCTTAAGGATTTTGCCAATTTTCGCGCCTGTGGCGGTTGAATATTACGGGCCAGGACCGCAAATTCGGCCCCATAAAAATGATAGGCGATGGCTTCGCTGGAAAAATTTTGTGCGGTCTGCTTCAGTTGCGCGGCGCAATTTTGTAAAAAAGCATCGATGGTATCGCTGCCACGTTCTTTGACCAGGCTGGCCAAGCTGTCGGTTTTTATTAGAAAAAGATAGCCGTCCGCGTGTTCCAAATAAAGCTGCTTTAAATCGGAATCGAAGGTGCTTTTGTTATAGAGACCAGAAAGGCTGTCGAGTTGAAGTTTCGGCCCGAGGGCCAACAGTTTCTCGTTCAGATTGATCATCACGCCGTTTAATTTACGCGACATCAGATTCATCGAGTGTGCGACGTTTTTAACCTCGGTCGCCCAGGGCAAATGTGCGATCTTGTCGAATTGGCCATCGGCGATCGCCAAGGCAAGGTCATTGATATTCTTCAGTGGTTTCAGCGTAAAACGCAGTACAAAAACCAACAAGCAGATCGATAACAGAAATGCGGCCAACGAATAATAAAACGTACTTTTCGCCTGTTGATAGAGCTTTAGGTAAGCATAACCCGGATTGACCGTGACATAAACGCTGCCTCCGAATGTCCATCCCGAGCTGATTTCGCTTTGCGCAGTCGCAGGTTCCATCGGCAAAAGATGGATGAGCCAGCTTGGTACTTCCGCGAAAACTTTGTCATTGGTCAATTTGACCAGTGTTTTGTCGTCGGCATTGTCCAATCTGATTTCCTTGTAATAGCCCATGTCAAAGATTGCGCCGATCATCGATTTCAGGATCGGGTCGGATTCCTTTAGGATATAAGGGCTTAACGAAAGCCCCAATGAAGTGGCCGCACCTTGAGCATGCACTTGCGATTCGTTCTGAAGATAGCTTCTGATATTTTTGATGCTGATTACGTAATTAACGCCGAATATCGTGAGGAAAATTACTGAAATCAGTATTAACAGTTGCTTGGATAATGTCATGCAGTTGACCTGATGGTGGGGACAAGTGAATAGCAACAAGTTCATTGGCATTTCTTGAGCTCTCTAAGTCATTGATTTGCTATTCACAGGTTGCAAACGAACTTCTCGCGAAGCACTTA
>NZ_JAXUHN010000040.1:0-33978 GCF_035916875.1 Methylomicrobium sp. Wu6 | reverse complement strand
CAGCCATTTACGCCGTCGAATTCGAACCGCCTCACGGCATATCCTTTGCTGCTTTCCGATGGCTTTTACACTGGCGCCCGAGGCGAGCAATAAAATCGTCTCGGCACGCTCGCGCTCTCGCCAATCTGATCCTTTTTTAACGATGGCTTGCAAACATGCGTCATCGTTTTCTGATAGTTTTAATGGGCAACCCTTGCCAACTCTGGTTCCTGCTGGTTCTAAAATGCTTTTTAGTTTAACGTCAATCACCTTTCTGCGAGTCACTTACAGGGTATCATTTAGAATTAAAAAACAATATGTATAAATACCTAGAAAGTGGACTCATGCGTATTTCCTCTGGTAGCCACTACATGTAGCATAGCTGAGGAATCGATAGTCTGGGGGAAGATGATCAAGTAACTTATGCATAGACGCCTGTTTTCTAGCGCTGCAGATGAAACCACCGCTGATCCAAATACCGCTAGACCTCCCCGACGTTCAGGTCTAAGCCTACGAGCAGACCGAAAAGGGTTTACTGATTACCGTCGTGAGCACTTGCCGATATTGGCTAGGCCGGTGTGGATTCGTATCAAGCCGAAACGGTATCAATGCCCGTATTGTAGTGGCGGGCCGGCCACGGCGCTTACCGGCTTCGCCGCCGCTACCCAGCAAGTCGAACGGCGAAGCCCCATTTCGTTTCCTCACATGTCGCTATAGGGTCCCGAAAATGTGCGCGTAATTCCGATGACAGGCCATCTGCTTCGATCATCTGAACCTGACTTCAATTCTGTACCGCAAAGCCTATAAGATCATTGGCGGGTTTTAGCTTTGCTCCCAGGGCAGTCCGTGAAACCGCCAGCCGCCGAGGTTGCCGCGGTGCTTGTTTTGATCGAGCGGGCCTTCGAAACCTTCCAGGATGTTGATCAGGTGCTTATAGCCGATCTGTTCTAGCAGTTTGGCCGCATCCAGAGAGCGCTGGCCGCTGCGGCAAAGCAGCAGGATCGGCGCCTCCTTATTTGGTACGGCTGCCTGAACTTGGGCGGCAAAGTTTGGATTGATTTGCCAGTCCGGAGCTTCTTTCCACGGGATGTGCACGGCACCCGGCGGGTGGCCGATGAAAGTGTTTTCGATCTTGGATCGGACATCGACGAGGACCGCATCGGCATTCCGTTGCAATAGGTCCCAGGATTGTTGGGGGCTTAGGTTTTCGATCATTTGATTGTCTCTTGGTCAGGTTTTTTGGCCGACAAATTGGGCTTCATTACGAAGGCCCATCCGTATGTCGCCGATGGCGGCGTTATCTCGGTAAAACACGGTTCGCAACGGAAAAAACAGTGTCAATAGTTCATTGGCGTTCAGCAAATAGGCTGGATTGTTCGGGCCTTCGGCGTTCACTTTTAGACGCGTGAAAGTTTGATAAAACAACAGGCCGCCAGGTTTCAAGGCCTCTATTATCGCATCCGTGAGCGACCGGTCAAGAAAGCGGCTGATCACAATCACATCAAAAGCGAGAGGGCTCAGCAAGGCGGGGCCGATCGCTTCCTGTTTTGCTTCGATCGCGAGTTGACGGCGGCGGGCATAGGCATTCAATTTTTCGACCGCTATCGAGGAAATATCAATTGCAGTGGTCTGCAATCCATGCTCGGCAAGAAAAATCGCGTTTGCGCCGAGACCTGATGCGAGATCGATCGCTGTGCCATGGGGTGGCAACAGGAAGGCATTTTCGGTAAGAACTGACGCCGGAGCTTGCTGGCCGGGCTCGCCCAGGCTGTAGATGCGGTTCCATTTTTCGCGGAGTTCATTCATGTCTCCGGCCCGCCGAGTTTGCTGACGCGGGGTTCCAGCCAGGATTGCAGAAACTCCATGAATACGCGCACCTTCGCGGACAGATATTTCCGGTGCGGATAAACCGCATGCACTTCCAAGGGCGGAGACGGATAGTTCTGCAAAGCGGGAAGCAGCCGGCCGCGTTCAATATCCCAGCCGACAATATAAATCGGCAGCATCACCAAGCCTAGCCCATTGATCGCGGCGATACGGATCGCATCCGCGACATTGGCCTGTAAACGGCCGGAGACATTAATCACCTGATAGCCCGATTCGCTTTTGAACGGCCATTTATTTTTCGGCGGAATCGCCCAGTTGATCAGGCAACTGTGTTGAGTGAGTTCCTGCGGGGTTTGCGGCGTACCATATTTAGCGAAATAATCCGGCGATCCGCAGACGATCAGCGACGAACTGGCCAGTTTGCGCGCAACCATGCTGGTGTCGTTTAACGTGCCCAGATAGATCGCCAGATCGATGCCGTCCTCGATCATGTCGCCGGGACTGCTCTGAATGAGCAATTCGACGTTCAAATCGGGATGCAGTTTCAGAAACTCGGAGATCGCACGCGCGATATGTGTCGCACCGATCACCGGCGGCGCGCTGATCCGTAATGCGCCGCGCGGTTCGGTCTGCAAGTGGGTGACTTGGGATTCCATTTCATCGATGTCCAGCAGTACCTGCTGGCAGCGCTCGAAATAGGACGCGCCGACTTCGGTCAAACTCAGGCTGCGCGTGGTGCGGTTGAATAGGCGGGTGCCGAGGCAGCCCTCCAGATGCATGATATGCTTGGTTGCCATCGCCCGGGAAATATCCAGATCGCGCGCGCCGCCGGCAAAACTTCCCGCTTTTGCGACGCGGACGAACACGTTCATGCTGGTCAATTTATCCACTGTGTTCTCCTGCTATCAACGGTTTTCAAGATTCATAGGGGGCTGCGTCAGGCGCCGAGGGAGCGGTGAAAACGGTGTCCCTATCTATGCCCTGCGGGTGCGGCGCTAGCGGCAATGCAAAAATACAAAAACCTTGACACTACGAATTATTTCTATTTAAGAAATAATGTGTTTATCAATTGCGTTATTGTATGCATTTTTAAAGCCTGTATAGTAGTACTGTCACAGATTTTCTTTCTCTGTTTCATCGGGCAGTGCCTCCTCAAATTTATTCGCTGCCCGATTTTAGAGCCCCTCCCTGCGCATAGCCGGAGAGGGGTTTTTTTTCGCCGTTTAGACAGACTCCGACGATACCTTTTCGGTCTGGGCTTGTTTCCAGAGCAGATCTTCTATCCCGCATTGCGGCGTAAAACCCGAAACCACGCCGAGCAATATTGCCCTGATTTGTTCGTGATCATCCTGCTCCGCAGCATTATCCAGGCGATGCAGGCGCTGGGATAAATCATCCCATGGAATCACATGTTCTTCGGCGCGCCAAATGCGCGGGTGGCTGGTTTCGGCCACATTGTCGCCGATCAGAAGTTCTTCATAAAGTTTTTCGCCGGGCCTGAGGCCGGTAAAACAGATTTCGATTTCACCGTCAGGATGCTCTTTGTCCTTGATTTCGAGCCCGCTCAGATGAATCATCCGTTTGGCCAGGTCGAGAATGCGGACCGGATCGCCCATGTCGAGCACGAAGACATCGCCGCCGCCGCCCATCGCGCCGGCTTGAATGACCAGTTGCGCGGCTTCCGGAATGGTCATGAAATAGCGGATGATTCTAGGATCGGTTACAGTGACCGGGCCGCCGCGTTTGATTTGTTCTCGAAATAACGGCACGACCGAGCCGGACGATCCGAGAACGTTGCCGAAGCGCACCATGGTGAATCGAGTGTGATGCCGATTTTCCGGCATTGCGCTGAAGGCCTGCAGAATCAGTTCCGCAAAGCGCTTGGTTGCGCCCATCGTATTGGTCGGGCGGACGGCCTTGTCGGTCGAGATCAGCACAAACGTTTCGACTTGCGTCTGCACGGCCGCTTCGGCGGCGCGCAACGTGCCGAACACATTGTTGCGGATCGCCGCGACCGGATTATGTTCGACAATAGGCACATGCTTGTAGGCCGCGGCATGGTAGATTGTCTGCACCTTGAAGGTTTCGCAGACCTTGCGCAGCCGCGGCGCATCGGTCACCGAGCCCAAAATTGGGTAAATCGGTATGTTTTCGAGCGTGTCGAATCGGGATACCAGCAACTGCAACTCCTGTTCGATCGTATACAAGGCGTATTCGCTCAATTCGAACAAAATCAGCGCGGAGGGCTTCAGGGCGACGATCTGCCGGCATAATTCGGAGCCGATCGAGCCGCCCGCGCCGGTCACCATCACCGCTTTGCCGGCGATATTCGCATGCAGCCGGGCAGGGTCCGGCGCGACCGGTTCGCGGCCCAGCAGGTCTTCAATCTCGACTTCACGGAGCGTATCGAAAGTGATCTTGCCTTCGGCGATTTCGGAAAGATTCGGCATCGACAGCACCTGCACCGCATAAGGTTCGAGCAAACGGATCAACTCGCTTTTGCGCGCCCGTTTGGCGGATGGTATCGCCAACAGGACGCTCGACACGTCATACCGGTCTATCAGATAACTCAAGGCCGAAAACGGATAGATTCTCAGTCCGTTGATTTTGTGCCTATGTAGGGACATATCGTCATCAATGAAGGCGACCGGGCGAAACTCGCGGCCGAGCGCCAAGGCCGATGCCAATTGCACGCCGCCGCCGCCGGCGCCGTAAATGAGCACTTTTTTCTTCGGGTGTAGAGGATTGTGCCCGCCGCTGAGACGGATGTAAGTATCGCCGAGCCACCAGCGCGCAAAAAAACGGCTGCCGACGACCAGTAGGACCATGATCAGCCAGTTCAGGAAAGGTACTGTGCGTGGCAGACTGCGGATGCCGCTCTCATAGAAAATGAAGGGCAGGAAATAAATGATCGCGAATGCGCCGGCATAGAGCGTGACCGCCTGCACTATCGTCCACAACGCCCGGATTTCGATATAGCGGATGATCGCACGGTATAGGCCCAGGCGGATGAACATCGGCACGGCCAAGGCCGGCGCGATAGCGATCAATACCCACTCGATGCCCCGCGGTTCGAACAGGACGCCCCAACGTAGCGAAAAAGCCGACCATAAGGCCAGCACAGCGAACACGATGTCCGCGCCGATCAGAATGAGGGCTTTTCGGGGTCTGGGCAGTCCGATAAACCAATGCGCCAGTCGTGATTTCATCAGCGATTTTCCGCGCCGCCGGCGTTGAATTTGATTGCGGTCAGCAACAGCGGCAGATAGGCCAAGGCGACGCCTAGTATGCCGTTCAGCAAGCCGAGGCTGATCGAGACCGCCAGCGGCAGGAGCCAGAACAGATTGATCGCGCCGACGCCCAGCGTGACCGCCTTATGCGAGCCGAAACGGCGCGCCGCGAACTGATAGGCGTGGCTGCGATGTGCTTCATGCAGCCTTTCGCCGAGCCTGAAGCGCCGCCATAAAGTCCAGGTCGCATCGACGATGAACACGCCCAACAGGCACAGCCAGCTCCAGAACAGGTTCGGGTTCAGCCCAGCGGACTGAATCGAAATCAAGCCCAGCATGATGCCCAAAAAACCGCTGCCCGCATCGCCCATGAAAATCTTCGCGGGCGGAAAATTCCAGAGCAAAAAGCCGGCGCTGGCGGCCGCGAGCAAGGCCGGTTCGAGCCATAAGCTCTGGTCTCCGGATAACCGGAACAACAAGACGCCGCCCAGACAGGCCGTGATCGCTTCGATGCCGGCGATGCCGTCGATGCCGTCCATGAAGTTGTAGAGATTCAGCAGCCAGACCAGATAGAAGAGGCCGAAAATATGGCCTGCCCAGCCGAGATCGACGATTTGGCCGAACAGATGCAAGGGCGGAAAACCGTCGAGCCAGAAGAGCCCCCAGCCGGCGCCGGCGAAATGCGCCAACAGCCGCCAGCCGGCGGGGATATGGCGGTGATCGTCCAGGAA
This sequence comes from Methylomicrobium sp. Wu6, assembly GCF_035916875.1. Lineage (NCBI taxonomy): Bacteria > Pseudomonadati > Pseudomonadota > Gammaproteobacteria > Methylococcales > Methylococcaceae > Methylomicrobium > Methylomicrobium sp. Wu6. The sequence continues at coordinate 28,211 of NZ_JAXUHN010000040.1, read as the reverse complement.
GCCGACCAAGGCGACCCACGCGCCGGCGCCCAACAGCGCCCAGCTTTGAACCTGTGTCAGCTTGCCGAATGCGAATAGCACGCCGATGCCGGCTAAAAACACTGCCACGATCGCCATGCCTCCGCCGCGCGCGGTCGGCAGCGTATGGGAACTGCGTTGATTCGGCACGTCGATCAGGTTCGATCTCAGCGCATAACGGCGTATCAGGCCGGTAAACAGGCACGCGACCGCCAAAGCCGCCAGCAGTAAATCGCCCGCCCGCATCACTTCCGGACTCCCAAATAATGCTCGGCGCTGGCGCGCAAGGCCTGATCGACGCCGACCGGCGGCCGCCATCCCAGCATGCTACGGGTTTTCTGGATATTCACCTGCAATGAGCCGCAAAGTTTTTGCACCGCCGCGGTTTTGCCGAGGCAGCGCGCCGCGAAAGCCAATAATGCCGTCGGCACGGGCAAAAGGCGCGCGCGTTTGCCGAGAGCGGCTGCGGTGCGTTTTAATAGTTCGGGCGTGGAGAGATCTTCGCCGTCGCCGGCCAAAAAGATCTGATTGGCGGCCATGGGATGCCCGATGCAGGTGATGATCAGATCGACCAGATTATCGGCCGCGACCAGGCTGCGCCGGTTCTGAATGGAGGCGAATGGCAGCGGAATGCCTTTATCGAGCCAACGCATCATGCTGAAAAAGTTGCCTTTCACGCCCGGACCGTAAACCAGGGGCGGGCGGATAATCACAAATTCCATCGTGGAGTCGGCGCATAGCTCGCGCAAACCGTCTTCGGCTTCGCGTTTGGAAAGTCCGTAGGCGTCTTCGGGTGTCGGGGCGTCGTCGGCGTGGAATGGTCGTCCAGGTGATGTTGCTTCGCCGTTCACTTTAATTGAACTGATAAAAATGAAGCGTTTGACACTGGCTTGCAGCGCCTGTCCGGCCAGATTCAGCGTGCCGTCGACATTGACTTTGCGGAACTCGGCGAGCGGATCCGCGGCCGTATCCCGCATGATATGGGCGCGCGCGGCGAGGTGGATAACGACTTCGATGCCTTGCAAAGCCATCGACCAATCGGTTGATCCGTCAATGTTTCCAACCGCAATCGTATCGATATTTGGAGCCGCCTCGCCAGCATTGCGCGCGGCCGCTTTCACGGAACCTTGCCGGTTTATCAGGGCAGCGCATAATAACCTGCCGATAAAGCCGTTTGCGCCGGTTACCAACAATTTGCCGGAAGGCAGGGGGACGTGATTCAAGTTAGCCGGCATTGGATCCCGGATGCTCGGAAGACATTAACAGTTGCGAATATAAGGACATCGTTTCATCGATAATTTGTCGGCTCGAAAACCGCGATAGCGCTCGCGCTTGCGCCGCATTGCCCAAGCGACGGCGATAGTCGGAATTTTCGATCAGTCTTGACAAGGACAGGATTAACGCCTCCACATTGCCGGCAGGATAAAGAATCCCGGTTTCTTGGTCCGCGACCGCGTCGGTAATGCCGTAAATTTTCGTCGCGACGGCGGGAATACCGGCCGCCGCGGCTTCCATGATAACTTGACCGAAGCCCTCGCGGTAGCTGGGCAGGCAAAAAATATCGGCCATTGCCATATAATGTTCGGGATTCGGCGTATAACTGACCCGGCGCAGTCGAGTCCGGTATTCCCCGCAAATTTCCTGAATGCGCGCATAGGGCACGTCTTCTTCGGCGCCGACCAATACCAGAACAGCATCGGCATGTTTTCGTGCAATCTCCACAAATGCCGAGGCCAGGTCCAACATGCCTTTGTCGCGGTTCAATCTTCCGAGAAAAAGGATGACGGGCTGAGAAAGGCCAATGTCCAATTGCGTTCTGATCCGCTCTCGGACTTCCGCATCGGGCTTGAATATCTCGCCGTCGACGCCGCAGATCGAGCCCTGGCCCAGGACAATGCCCTGATTTTCGCGCAGAATGCCCTCGGCTACCAGAAAATCGCGTTGCGATGGACTGTCCACCAGAATGTGAGTCGCCAGCACGACAATCAATTTGTCGAACATTTTTAAGAAACGGCGCTTCCACCCTTGCTTGGTCGCCCATACTTGGCCGGTAAAGGTGTGCAAGCGCCGGGGAACGCCGGCAATCCGGGCGGCCAACATCGTCAATAAGCCCGTTTTGGGCATGATCGAATGCACGAGATCATAGCGCTCCCGTCGAAACCAGCCGAAGAGTTGAACCAAGGCCAATATATCCCGCGACGGCGATATCTTGCGCTCGATTGCCAGCGGGATAAAGCGGGCATTCAGGTTCTGCAAAAGCTCGGCGCCTTGGGGACTGCTGATCACGTCGGTGCTCCATCCCCTAGGGGATGCGGCGCGGATGGCATCCTTCATGAACGCTTGAATGACCGCCGGAATCGTGGCGACGAAACAAAGTTTTTTCATCAAAGAAAGGGTTTTATTGTCTGTGGGTTTGCCAATGGCGGGTCAATTCGGCAATGCCTTCGCGGATCGAAATCGTCTGCCGAAAGCCTAATTCACTGGCGATTTTATCTGATTGGTAAATCGTTGTATTGGTCATCGCGTCAATTCGGGAGGCGGTCAACGGAAATTTCGCGAGTTTCGCCCCTAGGCCCGCTATACCGCGCGCCCACGATTCCGGCAGCCTCAAGGCGCCGGGCTTTTTGTGTAAAGCCACCGCGACGATGTCGACAAACTCTTCGAGCGGGCAATGGTCCGATACTATATAAGCTTGACCGTTGGCAGGCAAATCCGCTTTGCCGCACAACATCAAGGCATCGACGACGTTTTCTACATGGATATAATTGGCAACCGCGCCCGGCTTGCCGATAAAAAAGAATAGACCTTTATCGATCATCCCGACCATCTGGAACAGCGATTGGTTGGGCATGTCGATGCCGTATACATTGGATGGCCTGAGCAGCACGCATTCCATTTGTTGCTCGGCGGCCGCCCGGGTAAGCAAGGCATCGGCCTCCGTTTTCGAGCGTTCGTAGGCGTTGACCGGAGCGATGGCTGAATTTTCGCTGACGATTTGGTGCCGCGGATTACCGTAAACGCCGGTGCTGCTCAATTGCACCCAGCGCGTTATCTCGCCGCGAGCGGCGGCCAGCAAGTTAGCCGTCCCTTGCGCATTGGTCGCCTGCATCAACGCTTCATCGCGCAGTTCGGCAGCGCAATGATACAAAACGTCGGTCCCCTCCAGAAACTTTCGCAAGTGAGGGGAAGGCGAATTCAAGTTGCCCTTGCAGGCGATAGCGCCAGCCAAGGCGGGTAAAGGATTGCCGCGCGTCAAGTAGCGGACTTCGTCGCCCCGCGCCAAATGCCTGGCGATCAAGTGTCTGCCGATAAAACCCGTGCCTCCGGTAACAGCGATGATCATGAATGTCCCTGCAAGCTTGATTTTTTCATGGAGAATCGGTTTCTGAACAGCACAATGGCCAAACGTAGTAAATATTTACTTATTGACCAAAATACAACAATCATCAGCAAGAAGATATTAATCTTATCTTTCCGGCATAAATGCAAATAAGCCTCTAATTCTCCGCGCTCCATTTTTGCTAGCTGAGCGCTCAAGCCGCTATCCCCATACGGAGCTTTAAAAAGATAAGTTAAAGGCGCATTGATGAATATTGCTTTATACCCACTTAGGACGATTTGCAGCCAGAGATCGTAATCCTCGCAATACCTTTTTCCCGCGATAAACCTGAAGGGAAGATCCTTTTTCAACATGACTGTTGGGGTGGAAAACCTGTTTTTTAACAGTAAATGAGAGGCCTTAATAGCTTTAATGCCGGGCTCTTCGGGAGTTATCGGCGCCATCTGGCTAGCCATAGACCAACTGTACGCGTGGCCCGAGATCGCGACTTCCGGATTTGCGCACATGGCCTGATACTGGATGCGCAGTTTATCCGGGTGCCAAGTGTCATCGGCGTCCAGGAAGGCGATATAGGGCTGGCTTGCGGCATCCCAGCCGGCATTGCGAGCCGTCCCGGGACCTCCATTCACGGTTTGAGAGATAATTTTCATCCATCCTTCCGTATACATTTTCTGGAGACGATACAAATTATCCAGTGTGTCGTCGGTACTGCAATCATCGACCACAATAACTTCCCGGGCCTGCACGCTCTGCGCCGCGACCGAGGCCACGGCGCGGCCGATCGTGGCGGCGCAGCGATAGCAGGGAATGACAACGCTGACCGGAACGGAAGAAGGCTGCATCAGGCTTTGCCCACACACTTGGAGAGTGCCATGTCGAGCTGCCGGCGGGCGTGCTTGCGCACCCCCCGTACATCAACCGTAGGCAGGTATTTTTCCGGCTCGTTGATCAGGCCGGCCAGTCCGGCACCGACCTTGTCCGGGTCATGCCATTGCGACGGACTGAGGATGGCGTGCGGCGAATACCCCAGCTCTTCTGCGAGCAGTCTAACCTTCGGATGGTAATCGAGAATCAGCGTCGGCTTTCCGAGCAGGGTTGCAAAAACCAGGGCGTGAAATCGCATCGCGACTACATGTGAGCAGGCATTCAACTCAACCAGCGCCTGTTCCGGCCCCTGATCGAGGGTGGCGAGACGGCGGCGTTTGGTCGGTATCCGCATGAATGCCTGATCGATGACCGCATTATCGACGCCGCGCTGAAAAGGCGCGCCCAAAAAAGTGAACTGGGGATTGCTTTCGGCAAGCTTCATCATGGCATCCGCCCAGACCGTAAGCCAGGAACGGTCAGCCGATTGATTCTTATCCAGTAGCAAAGCCCGGGGCAGCAGCGACACGCCAAGACACGGCTCCCGTTCAAATTTGGCTGCGGCGGGCAGTTGCAGGTAATCGGCAAAGCAGATGTCGGAGGCATTCAGCACCGGGCAGCCAAGTTCCTCAGCGCACCGGAATGACGCGACATCCCGGGTTAGAATCGAATCCATCCTGCTCAAAATGCCGTGTGCGAGCATACGGCCGGGCCATGTGCCTAAAGGACCGATACTGACGCCTATCGCCGTCAACCGCCGCGCCGCCAGCGTTACCACCAAGGGCTTGATGAAATAGCGAAGATTGCTGATGAGACCATGATCCTGAAATTGTGAGCCACCTCCGAATACGGTCAGATCGGCGCCATGCGCGGCTTCAACCAGCGCGGCCAGCGAGTTGCCGACCAGTCTGCAGGCCGCCGGCAACTCAGGCGGCAGCGGCAACGGCTGCGCAGAGCGGATCAGAAACTCGGTTGACGGCCCGCTCTGCGCCAGCAAAGCGCGCAATAACGTCCATAACAGCGCTTCGTCGCCGAGGTTGGAAAAACCGTAATAGCCGTTCAGAAAAATGCGCATGCTTGCGGTCATCTCCGGTACGTACCGAAAGCGTAATCTTTGGACAGGCTTTGGACCGGGCAGGCGGTTTCCAGGTCAGGCCGATACATTTCCGCTCCTCGATTGCATTTTCTGTTTGCGACACGTTTGCAAAAACGACCTGATTCTTTTAAACAGCGTATGAATCACCGGCGTCCGGAATACGCAGAACCACAAGATCGTGCCCAAGACACCCAGATATTTTCTGTTTTTGACAAAGTATTCACGCCTGTAAGCAAGGTCGAGGCCGATGTTATTCAAAACGCTTAAATGACAGCGCCTGATCGACAGCGCGATATCGCTGGAGTAAGCGTAACCGGTCATTCGGTCGGTTTCGCGCAAGGCCTCCAGATAGTTCGACGCCCATTTCTTGTAAAACCCCTGATCCCGGCTGATGGTCTGTGTCCACGATCCTTCGGAAAAGCTGCGGTAAACCGACATTGGCCGGTCAATATAACAAGCGCCTCCCTGAAGTGAGCAATGGATCTGGAAAAAATATCCCATCATGTAGCGCTGATAAAACGAGCCGCCGTCGCGAAACGCACGGTCAAAAAACGATCGCCTGATCAGCATTGATGCGGTCGGCATGAACGAGCCGCCGCATCGGATAATCGGCCCGACGTCGAACAAACGGTTTCCCTCAGACCTGCGGCAAAATAAAGCCTGATAGGGTACTTCGTTTTTTGTCATCACGGCGGGGTGGAAGCACATTTCACAATTCGGAATCTCTTTTAACGCATCGACCTGGGATTGGAGTTTATCCGTAGCGATCCAGTAATCGTCGCCTTCGCAAAAGGCGATATAGTCGCCCGCCGCATAGCTTGAAGCCAGCATCAGAATCATAGCGCCTTGGGAGTACTGGTTCTGTTGCTGGAACACGGTTTTGATGATATTCGGGTATGCCGCAGCGTAGCGATTAATGATGCTTTGAGTGCTGTCGGTCGAGACGTCGTCATGTATAACGATTTCGAACGGAAAATCGGTTTTTTGAATTAAAAAACCGCGAATCGCATCCTCGACATAGGCTTCGTGGTTGTAGGTCGTGCAAACCACGCTAACAACCGGTTTTGAACCGGTCCATTTGGCGACCACTTCCCGTTCGTCAGGCAGAGGGGCTTCCCGGAATTTAGAAAGACAGAAATTTTTCACGGCTAGAGCGTCTAGTCAGGGTTTTGTGCGATTGATTGTAATTACCGGTTTTTTGATGAGTTCATGTGCGGCATTTTTTGCCCGGTATAAGGATAACCCAAAAATGTCAACAGCCGCTCCATCGCATCTCGTTCGGCGACATTCAACACCAACAGATCGCCAGGACGATCCTTGAAATAGTCCTGGACCGCGATATTATGCTCTTCATAACAGCGGGTATATAAATCGTGGTCGTACAGCAGCGATTCGTCTTCGCCGTAGCGTAGCCTCATCGCGTCCCAGAGGAAACCGCGGTAGCAATAAGGAAACTCGCGGAGATCATCTGCGGTAGGTATCCGGTTCTTGCCGATAGCTTTGGTATGGAAACGTACCAGCGATTCAAACCACTCGTCGGCGTCATTACGCACCGTCAGAATAAATTTCGAGCCCGGAAAGGCGGTGTCCAGGGCGCGATAGGTATCGGGATAACTGAATGGGATATCCTGATAGGCTTCCGCCCAACGGCAATAGTTTATGATTGGCCGGTAATCCTTTCTCGCCCAGTCGAGCAACAGCCACTCTGCACGCCCCTGATTGCCGACTTTAAGTCCCAGATTGCGAAAGACTTTTGCAATCGAAGTTGTGCCTGTCTTGTTTGCACCTATGCAGAATATCTTGGGCCTTCTGAAGAAAAGCATTTTGTTTATCTGCGTTTTGAAAAAATCAATCATCCTCAAATCTCATCCGGTGTTAGCATTGGTTTGTTTTGCCATGGCAGCAGTCCGATTATTTCCCGGAGCGCCGCCAAGCGCAGCCAGTAAGATACCAGCAGGTAGACCACCCCGCCAGAAGATATAACAAGCAATAGCTCCAGGTAATATGGCCAGTGTAGGGCATCCGATACCAGCCACATCGTCAGGCCCATGGGCAACGCCGCAACCAGGTTAGGGAACAGATCCCCCAGTTGTTTGATCGCGCCGTAATTAAGAAATACCTTGCTGTAATAGGCGTTCACCACGAATGAAAAAAACGAAGCGGTCACCTGCGCCCAGGCTATCGCAATGATGCCATAGAAACTGCCCGCCACAATCAGACTGATGGCCAGGGTCTTTTTGATCAGCATGATATTGAAAAACAGGTCGGACCGACCCTGCGCCTTGAGCACATTGATATTAAGCACGTGTATCGGCCACAACAAGCTCTCAAAACCCAGTACCCGCAGGATAGGGGCGCTAGGCAGCCACTTTTCGCCGAACAGGGTCACAACAATCGGCTCCGCCAACACGATCATAATGACCGAAAGCGGAATATTCACAAACATGATCAGCCGTTGTGCCTTGCGTAATCCCCGCGCAAGCCGTTCCTTATCCTCGGCGGCGGCGGAAAAAGCGGAAAACGCCACGCGGTTAATAATTAACATCAGCAAATTAACCGGCAACAGCTGAGTTTTCTGTGCACGGTCATAAAACCCGACGGCGCGTACGGAGTAGTACTTGCCGATCAGCACCGAATACAAATTGGTATGCAGCACGTCGACAATGCCTATGATCATCAAATAGCCGCCGAATCTGAAAAACGAACGCAGAGAAGCAAAACTGAATGACCATGCCGGGCGCCACGCATGCCACAACCACAACAGCAATGTCGAAAGCAGACCCGATGCCAACGCCTGTGCCGCCAGGCTCCATACGCCAAATCCTTGCAGAGCCAGCACTATCGCCAGGGAGCCCGATACAAATGAAGACACTGCGCCGACTTTCGCTATGATTTTGAAGTTCAGCTCTTTTGTCAGCAATGCCGTATGAATGGAACCGAAGGCATTGACGAATAGATTGAGCGCCATCGCGTAGCTCAGATAGCGTAAAATCGGTTTCTCAAAGATCGCCGCTATCCAGGGCGCTACCGCGCAAAGCAGCAACGATACCAAAACCGCCATGGCCAGATTAAAATAAAAGACCGTCGACTCGTCCACGCGCGTGGTATTTTGCTTCTGGATGAGCGCCGAACTGAAGCCGCCGTCGATGAAAATGGTTGCTACACCGACAAACACGGCGAGCAAGGCAATCACCCCGAAGTCTTCCGGAGCCAGAAGACGTGCCATCAGGATCAGGACAGCAAACTGGACGCCCTGGCGAAAAAAAACGTCGACTGCGCTCCAAACCAGGCCGTGGGCAATATTCTTGGGTAATACCGTCATCTTGGTTTGATATGCAGCGCTAATGACGCATTCGCACTTGCCAACCCTGCCATCGCTAACTCCCGCTCAACGAGCAAGTCGGGCCTCCAGCGCCAGCAGATCGCGTTTACGCTCGCCTTTACGTTCAGCGGGAACGCCCGCGTAAATTCCAAAGGCGCCACAGTCCCGTTTAACCAGGCTCAACGCGCCGACGGCTGCGCCTTCCTGTAAGGTGACGCCGGGCAGAACAAGCGATCCGGAACCGATAATTACATGCCGTCCGACTGTGACATCGGCATGGTGGACATGGGTCAATGACTCGGGGACGGTCGGGTTTGTCATTGCGGAACCGCTGTAGTCGTCCGAGCTTGAATACACGGAGACACGCGAGGACAGGTTTGCGAAATCCCCAATCCGGATTTTTCCGCGTCCGATCAAACAGGAATAGACCGCAACATGGACATAGCTGCCGATTTCGATACCCCCGTCGCCGGCGGATAATACACAAAAATCATCGACCCTGACGTTGCTGCCAAATCGGATGTTTTTACAGTTGTAATAGGACGCTTTATCGGAAAGCATGACATTTCCGCCGAAACCGGCAAATCCCATTATGGTCATTTGCTCCTCTGTCAGCCAGGCCATACGATTTCCGAACCGTTAAAATTAAGACGCGCCTTGGCAATCCGGCCAGACAACAAAAAGTTCATGATCCCTTCCCGACCAGAATGCGAATAATCGACGCAACGGCGCGAACCATCTCACCGTCCATCGCTGTCCCCGTCGGCATCACAACCACCCCGTCCGCCACTTTCTGAGTAATCGGCAGCAGCAAGCCGGCATGAGGAAACAGTTCCCGGTATGGCTTCATTTTATGACATCCGGGCCAAAAATATTTTCGGGCCAGAACGTTTTCCGCATGCAAGGCATCAACAATCCGGTCGCGGCTAACCGGACAATCCGATTCGACTTGAACCACCACGTACTGGTAATTATTGCGTTCGGCCTCATCGAAAGATAAAAGTCTTATACCCGGCAGGCCTGACAACTCTTTTTGATAGGTCTGGTAGTTAAGGCGATTGGCGGAAATTACGTCATCTATGGCGTCAAAATTAACCAACCCCATGGCTGCGGCAATCTCGATCATCTTGCCGTTGGTTCCTGGATAAATAACATTATCGAAGCCGGCAAAGCCGAAATTGCGCATCAATCGCATGGTTTCGGCCAACTCGTCGTCGTTGGTGACGACGGCGCCACCTTCGAAAGTATTGAAAAATTTGGTTGCGTGAAAGCTGAATACTTCGCAAGAGCCGAAACTGCCGATCATTTTACCCTTATAGGAGCAACCGAACGCATGGGCGGCGTCAAACATTAATTTCAAGTTGAACTCATCGGCAATCGCCTGTAATTCTTCGACCGGGGCGCTGTTTCCCCAGAGATGGACACCGATAATTCCGGTCGTGCGAGGCGTGATCATGTTGCGAACGGCGGCCGGGTCCAGCGTATGGGTGCGTTCATCAATATCGGCGAAGACCGGAGTAATCGCTTGCCAGTGCAGCGCATGAGCGGTGGCGATGAAAGTGTAGGATGGCACGATGACCTCGCCGGTCAGTCCCAAAGCGCGGATCGCAATCTCCAGGGCCACGGTGCCGTTACAAATCGCGACACAATGTTTAACGCCATGATAATCCGCGACACGCTGTTCGAATTCCTGCACCAAGGGGCCGTTATTGCTCAGCCAACGGCGGTCAAAAATGTCTTCCGCATAGTTAAGAAAAGTCTCGCGGCTGCCGATATTGGGCCTGCCCACATGCAAAGGCTGGTCAAAGGCTGGTCGAGCGCCATTGATGGCGAGATCTTCGATTGTCTGGATTCGTTTCATGCTAGCTACAGGCTACACAGGGGGTAAAGTTACTTCCAATGCCGGGGCCAACAATGCCGCGCCATAAATACTGATATGATCGTCATCCTTGTACAAGGAATGACCGTCTTTTTCAATCAGGCAGACGGTGTTGGGACACAGGATGCTGGACACATCAAAAATATTGAACCGGTACTGAGATGACAGCGCATTGACGATTTGGGTAACGGCGCCTTGACGTTGGCGGTATTCCCCAATCGTGGGTCCAACTCTTGCGTTAGCATGGTCAAACAGGCGTTCTCTCGCCAATATCGATGGCACATTCCAGCCGATTTCGGGAACCTGATTGACAAAAATTACATCGATGCCTCTTTCATTCAAAAAGTGCAGTGTGCGTTCCAGTCCTGCCTTGAGCACGGCTGTGTTACCCTTGATTCCATCCGGAGATAAAATGACAGGACGGCCGAATTCGGAACCGTAGCGAGTACCAAGGGCTGAGATCGCCCATCTGGCTACAAGATATACTGTGCGAATGTTTTTATTTTTTTCCAGCCAGGCCTTGGTCGCATTGTTAAACTCGCGGCAGCCCTGCTCCATCGATTCATACCGTTCGACCCCCAGTACAGGCGGACAACTTGAATGCGCATACAGCAAGCCCGACCGACCGGTCCGGGAGGCGGCTATGTGTATAGCCTCGGCCATCGCGCTGGCATGGGAATCGCCCCAGACGATAAAAGTCGGCAAGTCATGCGAATTATCGCCAATTTTACAAGTTTTTCCGGTATCGATCATTTTCCGCGGAAGATCGATGCAATCTCTGCCCAAAGGCCCGGTTTTGTATGTCGCATCCGCCAGCATGACCACTTCAGAAGGCATCCTGCCGGGAAAGCCCTTGTTGAAGTGCCCCGCCAAACCGACCGAAACAGTACCGACCATCGCCAGCGCCGCGACGGCAAAAAGTATCTTCGTCGAAAAAAAACCGCTTTTGCCTCTGAATGGTCTTTCTACGTATCGCCAGGATAAAATTGCCATCCCAAACGTCGCAATCAGTAAACCGAACTTTTCACCGATACCCAGTGGCCGGACAGCGATATATTTTGCAAATACGATCAGCGGCCAGTGCCATAAATACAGCGAATACGAGATTAAGCCGACCAGGATCACCGGTCTGAGACCCAGCAGTTTGCCTGTGAGAGAACGTTCGCCTTTACCCGCATGAATGATCAGCGCCCCACCCAGGCAGGGATACAAGGCGTTGGCGCCGGGAAAGGCGGTTTGATCGGAAAACTGGAATACACCGTAACCGATCAGGCTCAAACCCAGTAAAGATAGGCCCTCCCGTAACAGCTTCGATTTCGGCTCGGGTAAAAAATCGAGCGCCAGAAGCGCGCCTAATAATAATTCCCAAGCTCTGTAATGCAGCAAGTAAAAAACCGATGGCGATTCACCATGAAGAAAATATATGCTGGCTGTCAGAGAAAGCAATGCGATTACGGCCAGAATCACTGAGATAAATCTGGGAATAAACCGCACGATCGATAACAGCAACAGGGGGTAAAAAATATAGAACTGTTCCTCTATCGACAATGACCAAGTATGCAGCAGAGGCTTCATTTCAGCCGGCCAAGCAAAATAGCCCGCCGTCTTCCAGAATAGCAGGTTTGAACCAAATACGGTCGTCGCCACCACGCTCTGAAAGTACGACTTAAGATCGTTAGGCAGCAACACAACAGACGCCACCGCCGAAGTCAGCGTTAACACCGCAAACAGGGCGGGAAATATACGCCGGACTCTTCGTTCATAAAAAGCGATGAAAGAAAAACGTCCGGCTTGTATTTCCCGGTAAATGATCGACGTGATTAAAAAACCGGAAATCACGAAGAAGACGTCGACCCCGACATAGCCGCCGCTGAATACCGAAAAATCAAGATGATACAAAATGACAGGCAATATAGCGACTGCGCGTAAGCCGTCGATGTCTGGCCGGTAGTTTCTCGAGCTCATCTGTTTAATCTATGTTAAATTTTGTAACTAGAATACTGCAATCTGGCTGTCAATCGATGATTCGGTGCGCCGCTAGTAATTTCATGATTTTCTTAATGCAAAAGTCAAGTTCCAGCGTGCCGGTATCAACCGTAAGATCAGCGCTGATCGGTGCTTCATAGGGAGAGGAGATTCCGGTAAACTCAGGAATTAGACCGCCTCGCGCTTTTTTGTAAAGTTCCTTGGTATCCCGTGATTCACAAATTTCGAGGCTGCTGTTGCAGTAAATTTCGATGAAATCGCCGTGCTCAACCATCCCGCGCACACGTTCTCGGTCTGCCCGAAATGGAGAGATAAAGGCGGTCAATACGATGATGCCCGCTTCCATGAACAACTTCGCAACTTCGCCTACACGGCGAATATTTTCTTCTCTGTCTTTCGTGGAAAATCCCAGATCGCCGCATAGGCCGTGACGGACATTGTCGCCATCGAGGACAAAGGTTCGGCAGCCCAACTGATGTAACTTTTCTTCAACCGCATGGGCGAGCGTCGATTTCCCGGAGCCTGACAGGCCGGTAAACCAGATGATGGCGCCGCGGTGGCCGTTCAGTTGTTCGCGCCGGGCCCGGGTAACGGTGGCGTGATGCCAGACCACGTTGGTTGAGGCTTGCGGTGATTGAGATTTCTTCATGGACAGTTTTGTACGGCGCTGAGCAGGACATGGTCGGCGTCGCCCAGTACGAAAAATTCCGGATTATGCAAATCGACTTTATTGTAACGCAGGGCTTCGCCGGACAGGTCGCAGACTTTGCCGCCGGCCGCATTGACGACCGCATGCGCGGCGGCGGTATCCCATTCCATGGTCGGTCCCAAGCGCGGGTAGAAATGTGCGCTGCCTTCGGCAACCAGGCAAAATTTTAACGAACTGCCCATGCTGATGCATTCGTGCGGACCCAGATGGTCGAGCAGGGTGCGGGTGCGGGCATCGCGATGCGAGCGGCTGGCGACGACTTTTAGTCGATCTTGTTCGCGGCGGGGGCGGATATGGATCTGCTCTGCGGGTTGGTGCTTACGTTCGACAATTGCGTTTTGGCCGACTGCGCCCGAATAGCACACATCCAGTGCAGGCGCATGCACTACGCCCAGCACCGGTTTGCCGTGTTCAATCAATGCAATGTTTACGGTGAATTCATCGTTATGCTTGATGAATTCCTTGGTGCCGTCGAGCGGATCGACCAGCCAGAAGCGTTCCCAAGCGGCTCTTTGCTTATATGGGATCGCAGCGGATTCTTCCGAAAGGATCGGAATATCCGGTGTCAGCCGCGCCAATTCGCTGACGATGATTTGGTTCGAAATCAGATCGGCTTCGGTTAATGGCGACTGGTCGGCTTTCAAAATAACTTTACCGGCAGGCTGATTGTAGACGGCCATGATGCCTTGGCCGGCGGCTTTGGCAATCGCGATGATTTGGGGTAAAAATGATTCAGACACTGAGTATGGAATCTTTGGGCGTTGAATAGCGTTGATGGGTGAGGCAGCAATGGCTGGCGTGATTGCCGTTACGGAAAAAATGCATTAAATTTTACAAGGAAGGAAGCGTAACGCGCGTCCATCCTACATATTTAAAAAGTCTGCGATTATTGCATATTCTTTTCAAAAAAGTCATTTTTCCAAAAAAATAAATGAAAATCTTGACAGGTCATTTCTAGGGTGTTTAGATTTTCAACGGCAGCTAAGAATGTATGCTAGCGATAAAGAGGCTCTCTTCATTCGCGCAATTGAGTTGCTCGCAATCGTAAAATCCAAGGAGAGTATCTATGTTGGTATCGATCGATATTTTACTCGGCCTTTCAGAAGTCATGTTACTCACCAGCATGGCGGTGACCGTGTTGGCGCAATTCGTGACCGGCGTACTGAACAGCCGCGGGCGGCATTTATTGTACGGTTTGGCGCGTCTGCTTCAGCAGATCGACCCTGAAGTCGAGGAAGAAGCCGCTCGCCGTATCGCCGGAACTATTTTGATGCATCCGATGATCCGTGACGGGATGGGACGTTACGGTTCCACGATACACCGTGAGGAATTCACCAAATTGTTGATGGATTTAGCGTCCGGGAATATACCTCGGGAAATCGCCGAGCGTCTGGGTGATGAAACGCGGGCAATATTGATGGCCTCGCTCGAGAAAAATGGCGTGACCGATCCGAAAGCGGTATTGGAGAATGCTCGCCTGCTGGCCCTGGAACTGGAAATCGATAAACCCGAACTGGCCAGCAATATTCGGCAAAGCATGGCGCTATTGGAGGCGGCAAAGGGTCAATTTGTCGCGAAGATCAACGCCTGGTTCGACCAATCGATCGATCGCATCGGCGAGCGCTTTACGCTATCCACGCGAATTATCACCGTGGCGTGCTCTCTGGTCGTTGCCTGTGCGATTCAACTGGATACGATACAGTTGATCAACCGCTTGTCGATCGATACCGAGCTTAGAAGTTCGCTCGTTCAAAAAGCGGTGGAGATGGGTGAGAAGGTAGAAACAACGCCGGAAACACTGTACCAACTTTCCGGGCAGAACAAGGAAGACATAAAACAACTTTTGCAGCTTGGTATCGTCAATGTTCCGAAGTCTTTTGAGGATTGGCGAAGCAATTGGGTTTCGGTGAGTCCTTTGGGTATCGCGTTTACGGTAATGTTATTGAGCCTGGGTGCGCCGTTTTGGTATAACGCGTTGAAAAATTTGCTAGAATTGCGTAGCTCGCTGGCAAGTCAGGATGATGCGCAACGCAAGGAGCGGCAAACGACTCAGTCGACGGACAAAAGTCCGGCAGAGCAGGCGATGTTCGGCCGGAAGCCAGGCGCGGGGAGCCAAGATTCATAGTGCGTTACACTTTGTCGACGGGCGAGCCGAGGCGCCTGCTATCTCCAGGCTCGCGGAGGTATCGCGAAAAATGACAAATCAGCATTAAGTAATGAGCGAATTCCGATTATACTGACGGGTTTTTATTTGCTTCGGGGACTTCCCGCACCCATTCGCAGTCATTACTTTTCATGGAATTCAAATTACTCAGCACCGACGGAGCGGCTCGCCGCGGCCGATTGACGTTTCAGCGCGGCGTGGTCGAAACGCCGATTTTTATGCCGGTCGGCACCTATGGCGCGGTCAAGTCGTTGACGCCGGGAGATTTGACCGACCTGGGGGCGCAGATCATTCTCGGCAATACCTTCCATCTGATGCTGAGGCCCGGGATGGAGGTGATAAAGAAGCATGGCAGCCTGCATGAATTCATGCGTTGGGACAAACCGATCCTGACCGATTCCGGCGGTTTTCAGGTGTTTAGTCTCGGTGCGCTGCGCAAGATTACCGAGCAGGGCGTGACGTTCCGGTCACCGGTCGATGGCGGCAAGATTTTCATGGGGCCGGAGGAGTCGATGCGGGTGCAGATGGATTTGGGGTCGGACATTGTGATGATTTTCGATGAATGCACGCCGTATCCCGCGACCGTGCAGCAGGCGGCCGACTCGATGCGGCTGTCGCTACGATGGGCCGAACGCAGCAAAAAAGCGCACGGCGACAATCCGTCGGCATTGTTCGGCATTGTACAGGGCGGCATGTACGAGCATTTGCGCATCGAATCGCTCGCCGGCCTGGTCGGTATCGGGTTTGACGGCTATGCGATCGGCGGACTATCGGTCGGCGAGCCGAAGGAGGAAATGCTGGCGACCTTGAATTTCCTGTCCCCGCAGATGCCGGCAGACAAGCCGCGCTATTTGATGGGTGTTGGTACGCCGGAGGATCTGGTCGAAGCGGTTCGCCGCGGCATCGACATGTTCGATTGCGTAATGCCGACCCGTAATGCGCGCAATGGCCATCTGTTTACCCGTTTCGGCGTAATCAAGATCAGAAATAGCCAATATCAGGCGGATACCCGGCCGCTCGATGAGGGTTGCGGTTGTTATACCTGCCGGAATTACTCCCGCTCATATCTGCGCCATCTGGACAAATGTGGTGAAATGTTGGGTTCCCGCCTCAATACGATTCACAATCTTTATTATTATCTGAGTCTGATGCGCGAGTTGCGCGAGGCGATCGAAAAGCAGGAACTGGGCCATTTTGTCGGCGAATTTTACCGGCAACGAGGTAAAACGGCGCCGGTTATGGCATAATACGACGATTTAGCATTAATTAATAAATCCCGAGGCAAATCATGAGTTTCTTTATTTCCGACGCGATGGCCGCCGCTCCGGCCGCGCAAGCGCCCGGCATGGAAGGTATGCTGTTTCCATTGGCCATCCTGGTATTTTTCTATTTCATGTTTCTGCGACCGCAATCGAAACGGGCCAAGGAAAAGAAAGAAATGCTCGCCAAAATACAGAAGGGCGCCGAAGTGGTAACCTCGGGCGGCATTTTGGGCAAGGTTGTCGATCTGGACGACAATTTTGTCAAAATCGAAGTCTCCGAGAATATGTTCCTGCAGGTGCAACGTCAAAGCGTCGAAAACTTCATGCCGAAGGGTACCTACAAGGCCGTGAACAAAAAGATTTCTACCAACAAGGTCTGATCGGGCGCGTCCTGACGCGTTGGGTTCTCTCAGGTGGCGAGAGACGATTCAATAACTGGAATGATGTAGCATGCAAAACCAATTCCCGCTCTGGAAAAATATCTTAATTCTGGCCGTTTTCGTCGTTTCGGCGGTCTATGCGCTGCCGAATCTGTATGGGGACGATCCTTCCGTGCAGGTGTCTCCGACGCATTCGGCAGCCATGGATCTGGGGCAAGCCAATAAAATCGAAGCAGCGATCAAGGCGGCCGGTGTTTCCATCAAGGCCTTTGAATACAAGAACGACCGGGTGTTGGCACGGTTCAACAATACCGATGATCAGATCAAGGTCGCTGATTTGCTTCGGGATCAGATGGGCGACAATTATACGGTCGCGCTGAACTTGGCGCCTGCGACGCCGGCCTGGCTGGATGCGTTGGGCGCGAAGGCGATGTATCTCGGCCTCGACCTGCGCGGGGGCGTGCACTTTCTGATGGAAGTCGATATGGATGCGGCGGTCAAGCAGGCCGAAGATCGTTATAACGACGATGTGCGTCAGGCGTTCAGAACGGCGAAGATCCGCTACCAGTCGGTCAGCAAGGAAGGCTCCCTAATCAAGGTCAAATTGAACTCGGTGGACGATCGTGCCGCGGCGGTCGGGTTGCTGGCGCGCGATTTTCCGGGGCTCAATATCCAGGATACCCCGGCGCAGGATGAAATTTTGCTCGCAATGTCGGAGAAGGAAGTCCGCGAAATCAAAAAGAACGCGGTCGGCCAGAATATCACGACCTTGCGCAACCGGGTCAACGAATTGGGTGTGGCGGAGCCGGTGATCCAGCAGCAGGGTGATAACCGGATCGTCGTGCAGTTGCCCGGCGTCCAGGATACCGCCCGTGCGAAAGAAATTCTCGGCACTACCGCGACCTTGGAATACCGCCTGGTTGACACCGAGCATGACGTGCAAAACGCGGTCGAAGGCCATGTGCCGGCCGGCAGCCGCCTGTATTACGAGAAGAACGGCAATCCGATCCTGCTCGACCGCCGCATCATCGTGACCGGCGACCAGATCGTCGATGCGTCTTCCGGCATGGATCAGGACGGCCGCCCGGCGGTGTTCATTACCCTGAACGGCGCTGGTGCTTCGAAAATGGGCAAGGTGACCCAGGAGAGTGTCGGCAAGCCGATGGCGGTCGTGTTCATCGAATATAAGGTCGATACCAAGGTGGTTGACGGCCAAAAAGTCCGGACCAAACAAAAAGTCGAAAAAGTGATCAGTGTCGCGACGATCCAGGGCGTGTTCAGCAAGCGCTTCCAGACCACCGGTCTCGACGGTCCGGGTGAGGCGCGCAATCTGGCATTGCTGCTCAGAGCGGGATCCTTGGTCGCGCCGGTCGACATCGTCGAAGAGCGTACGGTCGGTCCCAGCCTGGGCCAAGAAAATATCGCCAAGGGTATCAATTCCAATGTCTACGGCTTCATAGCGATCACGCTTTTCATGATTGCCTATTACCGTTTATTCGGTGTTTTTTCCGTCGTCGCCTTGGGCATGAACGTGTTGCTGCTGGTTGCGGTGTTGTCTTTGCTGCAAGCCACGTTAACGCTGCCGGGCATGGCGGGCATTGCACTGACCGTGGGCATGGCCATTGACGCCAATGTGCTGATCAACGAGCGAATTCGCGAGGAGCTTAGAGTCGGTATGACCCCGAATGCCGCCATTTATGCCGGTTATGAACGAGCGTTTGCGACCATTTTAGATTCCAATATCACCACCTTGATTGCCGGAGTCGCGTTGTTCATGCTGGGCTCGGGCCCCATTCGCGGTTTTGCGCTGGTGCTGTGTATCGGAATTTTAACCTCCATGTTCAGCGCGGTTCTGGTGTCGAGAGCGTTGGCCAATGGCGTGTACGGTTGGCGGCATAAACTGGATAAATTGGCTATCTAAATTCGAGGACTCAATGGAATTTTTTAAAATTAAACGCGACATCCCGTTTATGCGCTATGGTCGTGTGACTACGACCATTTCGCTGGTGACCTTTATTTTGGCGATACTCGCATTAGGCTTTAAAGGGCTTAATTTTGGATTGGACTTTACCGGAGGCATCCAAATCGAAGTCCGTTACGATCAGCCGGCCAACCTCGAAACCGTGCGACATATTCTGGAAGAGCAGAAGCTAACCGAATCTTCAGTGCAGAATATCGGTAGCGTGAAAGATGTACTGATCCGTTTGCCCATGAAGCCCGAAACCAACAACGCCAGGTTGAGCGAGATGGTGTTGGCAAAATTGAAGGAGCAAGATGCCGGTGTCGTGTTACGCAGCGTCGAGTTTGTCGGGCCGCAAGTCGGCCAGGAATTGTTCGAAAGCGGTGGATTGGCGCTGATGTTAGTCGTAGCGGGAATTATGGGTTATTTAGCCGTCCGCTTCGAGTGGCGTTTCGCGTTGGCGGCCATCATCGCCAACATGCACGATATCGTGATTATTCTCGGCATGTTCGCGTTTTTTCAATGGGAATTCACGCTGCCGGTGCTGGCCGGCGTATTGGCGATATTGGGCTATTCGGTTAACGAATCGGTCGTGGTATTCGATCGGGTACGGGAAAATTTCCATAAGATGCGCAATGCGAGCGTTCCCGACATGATCGATAACGCCATCACCACAACGATGTCGCGCACCGTGATTACGCACTTGATGACGCAGTTGATGGTGTTGGCGATGTTTTTCTTCGGCGGCGAAGCGCTGCATAATTTTGCGCTGGCGTTGACTATCGGTATCGTGTTTGGTATTTACTCGTCCGTCCTGGTCGCAAGCCCTATCTTACTGTGGTTGGGCGTATCGAGTAGAGATCTGATCACAATAAAAAAAGACAGCGCAGAAATCGACAATTTGCCTTAACGATAATGGCTGAGCTGTTACAGGGCCGGAATACGCATCACGTACCGTTTTACTCTTTCGTACACGGCGAGAGTGAATAGGGTACGCGTAGCGCCCTGCATTTTCGATATAGGGCCCTGTTCGGGTATAATAGGCGATTAATTTTTTATTATTACTGGAGTTGTAATTCTCATGGCGATAGAACGCACTTTTTCCATCATCAAACCTGACGCGGTAGCCAAAAACGTGATCGGCGAAATCTACAGCCGTTTCGAAAAGAACGGCCTCAGAATCGTTGCGGCGAAAATGGTTCATCTGACCCAGGCGCAGGCCGAAGGTTTTTATGCGGTGCACAAGGAGCGCCCGTTTTTCAAGGATCTGGTTTCTTTCATGATTTCAGGCCCCGTGATCATGCAGGTGCTGGAAGGCGAAGGCGCGATCGCGAAAAATCGCGAGATCATGGGCGCGACCAATCCAAAAGATGCGGCGCCCGGCACGATTCGCGCCGATTTCGCCAGCAGCATCGATGAAAACGCGGTGCACGGTTCCGACGGTCCGGACACCGCCAAAGAAGAAATAGCTTTCTTTTTCTCGGACAATGAACTCTGCGCACGCACCCGTTAAGTCGGCGTTGATCAATTTGCTCGATTTCGACAGAAAAGGCCTTGCGGCCTTTTTTGTCGAACATGGCGAAAAACCGTTTCGCGCGACGCAACTGCTGAAATGGATTTTTCAGGAAGGCGTTGACGATTTCGAGGCGATGAGCAACCTGAGCAAGCCCTTGCGCGCCTGGCTCAAGGAGCATTGCCGAATCGAGGCGCCCGAGATCGTGCTTGAACAAATGGCTTCCGACGGCACCTGCAAATGGGTGCTTGAGACGCATTGCGGCAACCGGGTCGAGACGGTGTTCATTCCGGAAGAGAGTCGCGGGACGTTGTGCGTGTCTTCGCAAATCGGCTGCGCCCTGGCCTGTTCGTTTTGCTCGACCGCGCAGCAGGGCTTCAACCGCAATCTGACGACCGGCGAAATCATCGGCCAGGTGCTGGCCGCGCAAAAACGGCTCGGTTCCGAGCGCAAAATCACCAACGTCGTGATGATGGGCATGGGCGAGCCGCTCTTAAATTTCGACAACGTGGTCGCGGCGATGAACCTGATGATGGATGATTTTGCGTTTGGCCTGTCCAAGCGGCGAGTCACCTTGAGCACGTCCGGCGTGGTGCCGGCGATGTACCGGTTGACCGAGGTTTGCGATGTAAGCCTCGCGGTTTCATTGCATGCGGTCCGGGACGAACTGCGTGACCAGTTGGTGCCGATCAACAAGAAATATCCGTTACAGGAACTGATGGAAGCCTGCCGGGACAACGCGAAAATCGCGCCGCGGCGCACGATCACCTTTGAATATGTGATGCTCGATGGTATCAACGATTCGCTCGAAGATGCGAAAGGGCTGATCAAATTGTTGTCGACGGTGCCGTCCAAACTGAATCTGATCCCGTTCAATCCGTTTCCAAATTCGCCTTACCGTTGCTCGAGCAACAGCCGGATCAACCTGTTCAAAGTGATGCTGAACGAAGCCGGGATCGTGACCACGGTCAGAAAAACACGCGGCGAGGATATCGATGCGGCTTGCGGCCAATTGGTCGGCAAGGTGCAGGACAAGAGCCGCCGGCATTTGAAATTGAAAGCCGCGGACAATGAGCGCGCGGCCTGACAGGACTCGACCGATGACCCGGATTTTGCTTTGCTGTGCGGCGCTAACTTTGAGCGCCTGTTCCTGGTTCGATAGCAAGTCGTCTGACCGCGATTCTAAACAAGTGTCCGACACTTATTTCCAACTCGGCGTCCGATATCTGGACATGAACAAGATCGATGACGCAAAGGAAAATCTGACGCGAGCGATCGACGAAAATTCCGATAATACTAACGCGCGTAATGCATTGGCCGTTTTATATGAAAAATTAAGGCAATATGATGAGGCCGAAGATGAATACGAGACCGCGTTGAATATAAATCCTGACGATTTCGGTACGCAAAATAATCTCGGCCGGTTTTGGTGCGAACACGAACAGCCCGAGAAAGGGTTGGCGCTGTTGATCAAAGCGGGCGACAATCCGTTGAACGAGAGGCAATGGTTGGCTTTGACGAACGCGGGGCGTTGTGAGTTGACGCTCGGTCATAATGATCAGGCGGAGACTTTTTTCAGAAAAGCACTCGATTTGAACAATGCCTATGCTCCGGCCTTGGCCGCGATGCAAAAAATCAGTTATCAAAAAGGCGAGCTCTGGCCGGCGAAAGCTTTTTTGGCGCGCTATCTGAGTGTTGCCGCGCATACGCCGGAAACTCTGTTCATCGGTTATCATACCGAACGCGCACTGGGCAATCAGACGTCGGCGGAAGAATACCGCACCCTGTTACGGGATAAATTTCCTAATTCCAGCGAAGCAAAAAAAATCGGGTCTGCCCGCAAATGACAGACTTTTAAACCATGGTAAATCATATACAAGCAATCCGCGGCATGCATGACGTGCTACCCGATCAGGCGCCGCTTTGGCAATATGTCGAGCGAATGATCCGGGACGTGCTGGGCGCATATGGGTACAGTGAAATTCGCACGCCCATCGTCGAAAAAACCGAATTGTTCAAACGCTCGATCGGCGAAGTGACCGACATCGTCGAAAAGGAGATGTACACCTTCGATGACCGTAACGGCGATTCGTTGACCTTGCGTCCCGAAGGCACTGCCGGCTGTCTGCGCGCCTGTCTCGAACATGGCTTGCTCGTAAATCAGACGCATCGCCTCTGGTATTACGGTCCGATGTACCGGCATGAACGACCGCAGAAAGGGCGCTACCGGCAATTCTTCCAGTTGGGCGTCGAAACCTACGGTATGGCCGGGCCGGATATCGATGCCGAGCTGATTCTGATCATGCATCGTTTTTGGCAGCGTCTGGGAATTCGAGACAAAGTTCGGCTGGAAATCAATTCCCTTGGCACGATCGCCGAAAGAAGCGCCTACCGGGAAAGTCTGGTCAGTTATTTCAGGGCGCATATCGAACAGTTGGATGCCGACAGTCTCCGGCGACTCGATACCAATCCTCTCAGGATTCTCGATACCAAAAATCCGGCGATGAAGGATGTGGTCGGTGGCGCGCCGGTGTTGATGGATTATTTGGGCGAGGAAAGCCTTGCGCATTTCGATGGCTTCAGACAAATTCTCGATGATCTGGGTATCGCTTACGAGATCAATGTTCGGCTTGTGCGCGGCCTCGATTATTACTGCAACACCGTGTTCGAATGGGTGACCGACGAACTGGGCTCGCAAGGCACCGTCTGCGCCGGCGGCCGCTACGACGGCCTGATCGAGCAATTGGGCGGCAAAGCCAGCCATGCGGTCGGCTTCGCGATGGGCATCGAACGGGTATTGGCATTGGTTGAAACCCTCGCGGACGTGCCGGTTGCGCGTGCGGTCGATGCCTACTTGATCAGGGTAGGAGAGAAGGCTGAACGCGCCGGTATGCGGATTGCTGAATTGCTGCGCAGCGAAGTGCCGCAATTGAAACTCCAGGTCCATTGCGGCGGCGGCAGCTTCAAAAGCCAGTTTAAGAAAGCCGATAAGTCGGGCGCCGAATTTGCGATCATTCTGGGCGATGACGAGGTCAGCCGCGGCGAAATTGCGATCAAGTCCTTGCGTCTCGACAAGGAAACCGAATCCGGGCAGGCGAGCATGAGCGAGCCGCAGGCGGTGGAGTTTTTTCAGCAACGCTACGGCAAGATTTAAGTTATTGACATTCCAATTTTAAAGCGGGAAACATTGTGGCAATCTACGATTCAGAAGAAGAACAGCTTGAGGCCCTGAAAGCCTGGTGGAAGGAAAACGGCGCCTCGACGATAGTCGGCGTGGTTGTCGGTATCGCACTGATTACCGGCTGGAATTTTTGGCGGTCTCACAAGCAGGAAAAAGCGGAACAGGCTTCCAATACTTACAACCAATTGCTCAAGTCGGTCGAGGCAAATAATCAAAGCGCGGTCGAGCAATTGGGCAAACGCCTGCATGATGAGTTCGGCGGTAGCAGCTATGCCGCTTATAACGGTTTGCAACAGGCCAAGCTGAAGGTTCAAAAAGGCGATCTCGCCGGCGCGAAAGCGATTCTGCAGGAAGTTGCTAGGCAGTCGAGCAAAGAATTGGGCCATATCGCCCGAATTCGTCTGGTCCGGTTGATGCTTGCGGCCGGTGAATATGAACAGGGACTGCAATTGATCAATGAAGTTGATCCGGCGACCAAGTCCGGCTTTTCGGCCAGCTACGATGAACTGGCCGGCGACTTATATGTTGCGATGGATCGCCTTGATGAAGCGCGCACTGCTTATCAGAATGCGCTGAACAGCGGCGATCAGTCGCCTTTGTTGAAGATCAAGATCGACGATCTGACCGCCGCAGAGCCTGTTCCCGTCGCACAGCCGGTGAAAGATTCGAAATAATGCGCTTTTTCTTGGTGTTGTTGATCGCGGCTGGCCTGAGCGCGTGCGCGTCGATGGAGTCCGCGGGCGAAGCGTTGGAGGGGATCAAGGATTATTTTCTCGGCGGCGAAGATAATGCCGAGCCACCCACGCCGCTTGTCGAATTGACAGAGAAAATCAATGTCGAGATACTCTGGAAGGAATCGGTCGGCGTCGGTGCCGACGAAAAATCGTTGAAGCTCGTTCCGGCGGTAGGCGCCGGCAGAGTCGTCGCTGCGGATACAGAAGGCTTGGTTGAGGCTCATCGCCTCGGCGACGGCGATCTGATCTGGGAAACCGAAACCGAGTACCATTTTTCGGGCGGTCCGGGGCTTGGCAATGGCACCGTCATTTTGGGCACGACCGATGCGGAAGTCGTCGCGCTTAGACTCGAGAACGGCGAAAAATTGTGGACCGCTTCTGTTCCGGGCGAAGTGTTATCGATCCCTGCCGTCGCGAAAGGCATCGTGCTCGTGCGCTGTGCGGACGGTTCGATCACCGCGCTGAATGAAATAACCGGCGCGAAAATCTGGAGCTATGAGCGTAGCGTGCCGGCTTTAAGTATTCGCGGCACCGGGGCGCCGATTATCGTCGAAGACAACGCGATTTTCGGCGAGGATAACGGCAAACTCATTGCTTTGCGCTTGTCGGACGGTAAGTTTACCTGGGAAGCCGGCATAGTGGTGGCGAAAGGCCGCTCCGAAATCGAAAGATTAGTCGATCTCGATGTGGATCCTGTCGCCGAGGGCGGCGTGATTTATATCGCCAGCTACCACGGCGGCGTCGGTGCGGTGTCGGAACTCGACGGCTATCTGCTCTGGCGTAATGAGCAGCTTTCTTCGAATGCGGGCCTGAGTATCGCCGACCGCCATTTATATGTCACCGATTCCGATAGTAATGTGCTGCAACTTGATGACCGCTCCGGGTCGTCGTTGTGGAAGCAAAAGGAATTGCAGTACAGAAAGCTGACTGCGCCGGCAGCCTATGGTAATTATGTCGTTGTCGGCGATCTTGAAGGATATGTGCATTGGTTGTCGAACAGCGACGGCAGACAATTGGGCAGGGTTCAAATTACCGACGGACCGATCGACGCCAAAGCCGTTGTTGCGGATAATACGGTTTATGTTTACGCCAAAGACGGCACGCTGGCCGCGTTAAAGGTTCGCTGATCCGGTTTCGCCTGCTTTTCGGCAGCCGTCTGCGGAACGATCCTCTTCACTCACTCATCCTTTTCAACGCTATGTTACCCGTTATCGCCCTAGTCGGCAGGCCCAATGTGGGCAAGTCCACCCTGTTCAATTATCTGACACGCAGCCGCGAGGCCCTGGTTGCCGATTATCCGGGACTGACCCGCGATCGCCAGTATGGGCGTATCAAGCACGGCGATATGGCCTGTCTGGTCGTAGATACCGGCGGTATTGCGGACGATGCGGAAGGTATCGACAATTTTTCGAGAAAACAGGTGCAAGTCGCGCTCGAAGAAGCCGATGTGGTGTTTTTCCTGGTCGATGCGCGCGAAGGGCTGAGCGCTTCGGACGAGATCATTGCCGGCAGTTTACGAAAACTCGGTAAGCCGGTCGTATTGGTCGTGAATAAAATTGACGGCATCGACGCAAATACGGTTGCCGCCGATTTTCATGCGCTCGCATTGGGTAATCCGGTTTATATTGCCGCGGCGCACGGACGCGGAGTTCCCGAATTGTTGACCGACATCCGCCATTTATTGCCGAAAGTCCAGGAAGCGCCCGAAGCAGCGCCCAAAGGCATCAGCATCGCGGTGGTCGGTCGGCCGAATGTCGGCAAATCGACACTGGTCAACCGTTTGCTCGGGGAAGAGCGGGTTGTCGTATTCGACCAACCCGGAACGACCCGCGACAGCATTTATATCCCGTTTGAGCGGGGCGGCAAGACATTTACACTGATCGATACCGCCGGCATGCGCCGCAGGGCGAAGATTGCGGAAACGATCGAAAAATTTAGCGTAATTAAGTCGTTGCAGGCGATCGAAAAGTCGAATGTGGTGATTTATCTGATCGACGCGAGCGAAGGCGTGACCGATCAGGATGCGCATTTATTGGGGCTGGTGCTGGAGACGGGGAGGGCGTTGATCATCGGCCTGAACAAGTGGGACGGGCTATCGATCGAGCAGAAAGAAACGGTCAGGCGGCAACTCGATCTCAAACTGCCGTTCGTCGATTTTGCCGAAAAACATCCGATTTCGGCGCTGCACGGCAGCGGCGTCGGCAAATTGTTCGATGTGGTGCAAAGCCTGTATGATTCGGCGATGCTGGATATGTCAACCCCGATATTGACACGCATCCTGAAGGAAGCGACCGATGCCCATCAGCCGCCGATGGTCAACAACCGGCGCATCAAGCTCAAATACGCGCATCAGGGAGGACGCAATCCGCCGATCGTTGTGATCCACGGAATCCAAACCGACGCCTTGCCGAATTCATACAAGCGTTTTTTAATGAACTATTTCCGCGATCGCTTGCAGTTAAAGGGCACGCCTATCAGGCTCGAATTCAAATCGCCCGCGAATCCGTTTGAAGGCCAAAAGAACAAACTGAGCGACCGGCAATTGGAAAAACGCAAACGTCTGGTTAGGAACCGTAAAAATGAAAAGAAGTAGGCAAGGGCGGTGGTGACAGGCCGTTCGCCTGAGCCTGTCGAAGGCCTCTCGTCTTCGGACAGAAACGGAATAGGTGTACCGCTCAAGTTTCAGCTCATTAGGAAGCATAGAACATCATGGCAACAATCACATTTCAAGGCAAACCCTTACATACCTCGGGCGAACTTCCCCCCGTCGGCAGCAAGGCCCCTGATTTTTCACTGGTGAACGGCAAGTTAAAGGATGTCGGCCTGGCAACTTTTGCCGGCAAAAGAAAGGTGCTACATATCGTTCCCAGCCTTGATACTCCAACCTGCGCGATTTCTACCCGCAAATTCAATCAAAAAGCGGCAAGTCTTGCGGATACCGTAGTGCTCGCGATTTCGGCCGATTTGCCGTTCGCGCAGTGCCGATTCTGCGAAGCCGAAGGCCTCAAAAATGTGATTCCGTTATCGGCCTTCCGTTCGAGCTTTGCAATCGATTATGGCGTCAAGCTAACCGATAGCATTTTGGCCGGCTTGACGGCTAGGGCCGTGGTCATCCTCGACAAAAACAATACGGTGATTTACACTCAACTGGTCGGCGAATTGGCCAATGAGCCGGACTATGAGAGTGCTTTGGCCGCCCTTTATTAATGCACTTCATTGCCAGTCTATGACAGTGATAAATTGATTATCTTTTCTGGCGGTATTGTGAGGGGCAATCTCGGGTAAAATTTTTGCCGACACATCTTTGTTGTTGCCGAGAGTACAGTTTTGTGGCGGCACGGACTTTTGTTTGAATGGGTGGCTCATCATGCACGGTCTTAAATTGATCACCTTGCTTGGCGACAGCGGCGGTAATCAGGCGGTGCAAAAGCGGACGGGGGAACGGTTAAGTGCAATCCGGCAAAAAAAGGTGTGTGGGTCTTTGATGTCGACGATTATCGCGGGCATGATTCGTATGGCATAACTGATGAACAACGGGTATTCGGACTTGTGGATCGGAAACTATGCAGGCATAAGAGGATAGTATCGGAACCGATGGTCCCGTGATGCCTTCGGGTATCGGAAAAGCATTTCAAGCCCATCACATGGGTGCTGATTTTCGCACAGGCCGGCACGGATGGCGATGCTAGTGTCTAATTGCATAAGTTAGAGATTGTATTTTTGATCTGGCTGCCAACGACTTCGCGTTTCTTCCAAACGAAAGGTTGCGCTCCCGTGTTGTAGGCAGCAATGTATTTCTCCAC
>NZ_JAXUHN010000039.1:0-36550 GCF_035916875.1 Methylomicrobium sp. Wu6 | reverse complement strand
GAAATACGAGTGGCTGCCATTCCAATCGTTTACACCTACCGAACTTGAGGAGGCTATCGATGAAATCGGCGCTGGTTTTGGCTCTCAATACCAATTTACTTTCTGCTAAGCACTTATCGATGAGAGCAGCATCATTGATCTATATAAGTACTTCAGTTTGTTTTTACCGTACAGTGAAATAGATCGACTTCACCATCTGCTTTAAATCCCTGGTATATTTCCCAAAAGCGAAAATCGACTTTCTTTTCCCGTTCGGAGCTGGTTGCTTTGCGATAACGGCCGATAGCTTTAGGTCCGGAGTTATAAATTGAATAAGCGGAACGGGCAATGTTGTCGATGCTGCCGGTCTTTTCTTCGTTGATCGCATAGCGAATCAAGTATTGCAGAAGAATTTCTATTCCGGCCTCGGCGTTGTAAGAGACATTCCATTTAACTTGCTCCACATTATAAAATCCACGCCATACATAAGGGTTGATCTGCATTAAGCCGATGCTTCCCGACGACGAATGCAGGTAAGTTATTTTTTTCTGCTTGCTGACAAACTGCCGCCAGCAGCTTTCCTTGAGCGCGGTAGCACGCGCCAAATTACTAATGAGCGGTTTGTAGCGGCTTTCTAAAGAATTACTTTGCAATTCCTGTTCCGTGTTGATTAGCAGGAGTTTGTTCATTGTTGCGCGATATTCGCTCAATTCCGAATCCTCCGGTACCCATCGATTTAGCCGTTTTATTAATGCGGCAAGATCGTCGCTCTGGCTGTATTCCGCGGCATAGACGCTGCCGATTGCATCAAATAGGCTTAGAGGGGGGGCGGCGTCTTCCGGTATAGGGTCCAGCGGTTCTTCATTCGGCAACTTCGCCGGAAATCCGAACAATTCACGTAAAGCGGGATCTGGTGCCAGGTCATATTGCAGTGGGTCAACTTTCAGCCCCGGCTGCAAAATTCTGGCTAAACGGCGAAGGCCGTCCGCCGAAATTTCCAGGCCAATGCCCGGAGCGGCGCGATCAATGGTTAACAGCACGTCTCCGGCACGAATGAATGAAACATAGCGTACAGCATTATTCATAACGATTCCTCGCTGCTCGGCCGTGAGGATGATTTCCTGGAGGCGATTCCAGGTTTCTACGAAAAGCGTGCGCACCGGATCTCCGGCTAATTCGCTGCTCTCGCCGGCCAGAATCGGCAAGACCTCATAACGGCTTGCAAGGAGTAGTTCCAACAATTGTGCCCGGATATCGGGGTCTTCGATGTCCATCCCGATATTCTTTAGCACAAACACCAAAAAGGCATCCCATTGCTCTAGCTCTTGCTTAACCGCCGCCAATTCCTCAGGGCTTAGGGGGGCTGCGGAGGCAGTGCGTGGGGAAATTGTCTGTTTAAGGCTGTCGGGCAGTGCAAGAGCCAAGCCCAGGTGAACGCCCTGGTCGTCAACCCTAATCACTTTTGCCGTGGCGCTGCGGAATACTGCATCGAGTTGCGCGGAACTGGAAGCCGGCAAAAATGCGTGCAGCAACGAGAGCGTCTCATCTCGCGGCGGAGTCAGATCGATGTTGAAAGATGTGAGAGACGGAAGAACGAAAGACTGAACGGCATTCCAGATAGGCCCCATGAGCAGCCCTTTTTTCCAGGCTTCGTCATAGAGATTGGAGTGCTCGACGTTCAAATGCAGTTGCCAGTCTGCGGTGATGGAAGGGGTAGCCAATATCTCTATAAAGCCGCTCCAGCGAACGGGGCTAAGGCACTTTCCGAAGAATTCGGCGCCGGCGCTGCCTCGGCCATGAATGACAAAACGGACAAGTTCCTTCTGGTGGTTGAATTGAGGGTGGTCCAGGTATAAATAACGGCAGTTCTTGTTATAGCTTATTTCTTCAACCTCCCCTGGCGCGGTTTTGAACTGTTTGTTTACACCCGTCGTCAAGAAATCGAAAGGCACGGTAAGTGGGATCACCACCTCTGCCCCTTTTACATGTACAGGCAGGAAGATGCCGGAAAAAAACAGCGCGGCGGCTAAAAGACGGCGCCCAGTTCGATGAAATGATGCCGAAGCATGAGAGCATGAGTGTATTCGCATAATGCATAAGACGATGTTTAAAAATCAAACTATCACGAAGGTTCGGCATCACCCCGGGAAATGAAAGATACTGTGCGGGAGGTAGCGGAACGAGGTCGATCAAATTTCTAGAGATTCGATCCTGAAACCTAACGTGACCCGTAATGCTGACTCGAACTCCGGCATGGGGACAAATTTGAAAAGAGTTTTTTACGGTTTGATACTCGCGCGTCAGCATTAGTTGCATGATACGGGCATGATCGGAACGATGTGATGGATTAACGATCATGGCGCTTGAAGTCGCTCATGTTCAAAGTGCCTTGATCTTCCCTCGCTCAGAAACCAACCTGAATTGCGATTTTTTATCAATACATTTTAGGCAACCCCAAGCCCACAATGGCGGAAAATACAGTGAACAAAATAATCAAAAATCTGTTCCAATTGATTGGTAACAAGTTAAATGGCATCCAAGTTTCTGTAGAGCACTCTAGAACTGGAGCCGTTAAAAACATACTTGCTGACTTGTTGCAAGGCGCTTATAGCGAGAAAGTAATTTGTTTAAAGCTTTCTTAGCCATGTTGTTCAGTATTGTTAGTTCTTCACTATTTAGGAGAAAGGTTATGCCTATCAATAAAAATAAATACTCCTTAAAAATGTTGATTATTTCGGTGTTCACATCGATCTTCATTGCTTCAATGCCGCAAACGGCAAACGCCAATATTTGGCCTTCAGCAGGTTCGACGGAATTGATTAATTCTTCCTGTTCATCTGGTTCCGAACAATATCAAGAACTCAATCAACTGAAGAAAGAAATTACCGCTGCTGACACACTGAGTCGTGCGCGCGAAATGGCGCTTACCCCTACAGACGAAGCCATCGAGGCTCTCAAGAATGCGCGTAATATAATGCCATTCAGCGATGATTTACGTTCGGCCGAAACACGTCTTAGTGATGCACGCTCACGCATACTCGTGGCATCCTCTCAAGCCCAAGTCGCAGATGAATTTTCCGGCATGATGTTAGCGGGTCTTGATAATGACAGTCCTGTCCGGGCAAGCGCCGGTAATGTAAGTTGCAGTTATTCTACAGGTGAGATTATTGCCATCGTGGTCGGCCTGATTCTAGGGATTATCCCTGGCCTGATTTTACTTGTAGTGCTTTGTTGATCCGATAGGGCCAAGAGGGTGTCATTCCACACTATGGTCATGGTTGTAGGGTCAGGTTAAACTAATTCTCAGGAGAAATTCATGAACAAAGATCAAATTAAAGGCCGAATCGAGGAAGTCAAAGGTAAAGTGAAAGAAGCCGCCGGCGTGTTGCTGGACGACGAAGCGATGGAGGTAGAAGGAAATGTTCAAAAGAACGTAGGCAAGGTCCAGGCGGTCTTGGGTAATCTCAAGGAGGATATAAAGAATGCCATTGAGAAAGACGACTAAAACGTGTATTACCGAGTTGTGCAGGCGAATCCGGAGGAGGTGAGTTGCATCGCGGAAACGAAATGTACGCAAAAATCATTTTTACAGGAGATGAGCACGAAGCTAACTGTTTCATAGGCGACTGCCTCATGTTCTTATCCGGGGTTCATAACGCCGTCAATTGACGGATTTTTACGGAGAGGCGCACATGCTTGAAACGTTAGCTATCGTATTAATTATTCTCTGGCTTCTGGGTTTAGTCTCTCCCTATGCGCTGGGCGGATTCATTC
Source organism: Methylomicrobium sp. Wu6 (assembly GCF_035916875.1). Lineage (NCBI taxonomy): Bacteria > Pseudomonadati > Pseudomonadota > Gammaproteobacteria > Methylococcales > Methylococcaceae > Methylomicrobium > Methylomicrobium sp. Wu6. The sequence continues at coordinate 32,797 of NZ_JAXUHN010000039.1, read as the reverse complement.
ACATTCTATTGGTTATCGCGGTAGTCGTGATCCTATTGCGTGTTATACAAGGCCGACGTGTCCTGTAGCGGCACAGCAAAGTGCTAAGGTAACCCCGGCGGAGCCATTTCGCGCCTGAATGGTTTTATGCAACGAGGCGGCAGCGATCAGTGTTGCGCTTCGACACGTTTAGGATTCCTGGTTTATGCGGGGGACTCTTGGGCGAGCCGCGCGGGGCCTGACTCAAGGGTATTATTGATAGGAGAGACAAAATGGGCACAGTTAAAATCGTGGCAATCGTGTTGATCTTAGCCGGACTGGTGGGGCTGGTGTATGGTCGTTTTAGCTATACTCGGGAAACCCAGGAAGCCAAGTTTGGCCCTTTTGAGCTGACAATAAAAGACACGCAGACCGTCAATATACCGGTCTGGGCTGGTGTGGCAGCAGTTGTGGCTGGCGGCGGGCTCCTGCTTTTTGCAAGCAGGAAGCGCTAGCGGCCGGAGCCGCGATTCCCTTGCGCGTTATAAAATTGCCACTTATGGGTGACGCCGTTCGATCTTGAAAAAGATGAAATGCATTGGCCGATTGATGACATAAAAGCAAGCGTTTTCGCTCCATTACGGCTTGCGGGATAACTTCCTGGCCGCTTCCAGTCGTTCCATGGCATAGCGATTGCCACGGATGGCGATATGCCCCAAACGGACTGATTACTGGATCGCTCTGATTGATGGCAAGTTTCGGCGCTCTTTACTGGCGAATATTGAACGCCGTTTGGCAATCTGAGAGGCTATTTCCTCTTCAAACAGTGCACGACTAGGCTGATTTTTGCAACAAAGCCGAGCCCATGTAACTGCATAATAAGGAGGCTGCCTGCCATTCGCTTACAATGAAGTACCGGCCTATTTTATCAATGGTTTCGATGCCCGCACGGGCGCCATTGAGGTGAGTTAATCCTTGTGGTGATTCGAAGGTTGAGGAGACGCGGTGGGAAGGTTACTGTTCGCCTTGTCGTGATACATGGCCATATCGGCTTGTTTGATCAAATCATTACAATTTTGTCCTCCGGTCTGATAGACCGCCACGCCAATACTTGCAGTTATCGCTACGACATTGCTTTCCACCACATAAGACGCGGCCAAGTGGACACGAATTTTCTCTGTCACCACTTCAGCACTTTCGTGTCCATTGATTTCAGGTAGCAGGATCACAAATTCATCGCCGCCATAGCGGCAAGCTGTATCACCAAAGCGGATGCTGGCGGTTAATCGCACCGCTACCTGCTGTAAAAGTTTGTCTCCCGCCGCATGACCGAGCCTGTCATTGACGCTTTTGAAACCGTCGAGATCGATGAACAGCAGCGCCACCTGTTTATGTTGGCGAGCGGACTGAACCATCGCCTGTTTAAGCCGGTCCATCAGCAAGTTGCGATTGGGCAGCCCGGTAAGCTGATCGTGATACGCGAAGTGACGCGCTTGCGCACACTTTTTCGCTAGCTGTATCGATCTCCGTCTGAGACAGGCATTGGATTTCGCAAGCGTTTCAATCTGTTCTTGTGCCGCTTTCAACTGCTGTTGACTCGCTGCGAGTGCTCGATTGAGTTCCGTCATCTCCAAAATGGGATGCTGTAGTTGACAATAGACTGGATTCCCTGAGACCTCTTGTGCGCGAGCATAAAGGGGCTGAATGCTAATAGGAGTTGTCATGGCCGTTTGAGGCATGCCGAATAAGTTCATTTTCTCCATGAGAAGTTCTCCTCAGGTGTTGGTTCGATGCGTCTGGTTTTTTTACCAGACCCAATTTCTTTTAAACTGTTGGATATGGAAAGGCGGACGCGCTCAATGCTGTAACGTATGCAGTGGATAAAGTGAAACCTCCGGTCGGGAGGTTAACAGTCCACGCCGAGAAGAGATAAAAAGGCGATCGGATACCGTTTTGGCTATTTGGTAGCATTCGCAGGCCCTCGCTTTCAATCCCAGCCGGTCCAGCACCGTGATACGGCCGCGGCCGTATTCAATCAAACCCGCTCGCTGTAATGTTTCGGCAGCCTCGGTGACGACTTCGCGGCGCACGCCCAACAACTTGGCTATCAATGCCTGGGCCATGGTCAACTCATTCGAAGAAAGCCGGTCAAGACTTTGCAGCAACCTGCGACAGAGTTGCTGTTCCACCGAATGATGGCGATTGCAAACCGTTGTTTGCGCCATCTGGGTAATCAGCACTTGTGTATAGCGTAGCAATAAATGATTTAATGCTCCGTAACGATAGAATTCTTGCAAGAACAGTTGCCTACTCAGACGATAGACATAGCCCGTGGTCAGCACGATGGCTCGATTCGGCATGGTGCCACCGCCCATGAAGAGATCGATATTGACCATACCCTCGTTGCCGACCACAGCGATTTCGGACGACGCTCCATTCTCCATGTCATGAAACAGCGATACGGTACAACTCGTAGGAAAATAAGCGTAACGAGACTTTTCCCCCGGCTCGTAAAGGACTTCGCCGAATGTCATCTGGACCTGTTCCAGATGGCGAAAAAGACGTTCGTAAACATCTCCGGGTAGGGCGTCGAGGAGATAATTTATTCGAAGATTTTGTATCCCGGTCATAAGTTACTCCGATAAATGCAGATGACGAGCGAAAGAATCCGCACCAAAGGCTAAAGGGAAAAAAATAAATATTATAAAGTTATGGACTAAGCATTTATTTTGTAACACAAAACATTCAGAGCTGGAATAAGGGTAACTACTTACTCAAACAGACCAATCATTATGGTTGCGAAATGTTTGTGCCAGCCGAGACAGGACAAAAAATCGTCATCTCTAAATCGAATACGATATAGTTGATGGGGAAATTTCTTAAACTTCGTGAGCAATTGGTAGGTCCATGCATGTTATTACGGATCATCGTTATTCTGTGGCTTGGGTTCACCCTTGCGCTATAACAAAATAAGTCGCGAAAGGGTTAATAGCGCAACCCAAGTCCAGTGTTTGGCAAACCTTACCTCCCGTTTCGAAATGAGCAATAACGGCAATACCGGATGAACCTAACACGATTCAATACTCAATCGATTATCCTTTATTTGGAAGCACAGCCTTGTTTGTTGCGCCACGGATTGGCGATGCTGACGGTCGCTATCGCCGCTATAGCGACACTTTATATTCCACCGATCGGGGAGCGTGCAGCATTCTTGTTATTTTTTTTCGCGATTATCCAGACCTCTTTCTGGCTTGGACAGAATCCTGGGATCTTCGCGATGATCTTATCCTTGATCGCCGTTAATGTGCTTATTTTATTTCCGGCCGGGATAGAGACTTACAACGTATTGATTTTAAATGCAGGTTTTTGCTTTATGTCTGTAGGCATTATCGCAACGACTAGCTTCCATCGGAAATCCACTGCTGCGTTATGGGAAAGCCGGCAAGATTTGGATTATGCACAAACAGTCGGAAAAATCGGTAGCTGGCGTTTGAGTGTGCAAAGAAATGAATTGCGTTGGTCCAATGAGAATTATCGTATTTTCGGCCTTCCCAGGGGGACACGACTCAGTTTTGAGTCTTTTCTCTCTCGCGTGCATCCGGATGACCGGGAATTTGTCAATCTCAATTGGCAAGCGGGTCGGCGTGGCGAGCCTTACGAAATCGAATACCGTTTGATCGTGGAAGGCAAAGTGAAATGGGTGCGCGAGAAAGCCGTATTGGAGTTCAATAAAAAAGGAAACCTGCTTGGTGGCTTCGGTACCACGCAAGATATCACCAGTTACAAGCGCAACGAACAGGCACTGCGGGAAAGCCGGCAACGTTATGTCGGAATTGTCGAGTCGGCTTTGGATGCAATGATTACTATCGACGCAGATCAACGTATTTTGCTATTCAACGCCGCGGCGGAAAGAATGTTCGGTTGTACGGCGGATGAAGCGGTTGGGGGGGCTCTCGAGCGTTTTATACCCGAGCGGTTTCGTCCCGCCCATGCCGCACATATTCGCGATTTCGTGCGTACCGGCACCACAAGCCGTAAAATGGGCGAACTGGCTGCTGTGAAAGGCCTGCGCGCCGATGGTGAGGAGTTCCCTATCGAGGCGGCCATTTCCCAGTACGAGATAAATGGCGAGAAATCGTTTACCGCTATCCTGCGCGATGCTACGGAGCGCATGCGCGCAGATAGTGCTTTAAAGGAGCAGCTTAAGTTGCAGGATCAGTTGTCCAAGGTTGCAGAAACAGTGCCTGGGGTAATTTGTTCCTTCCGGTTGCGCCCGGACGGTACCGCCTGCATGCCGTATGCCAGTCCGGTTTTCGAATCCGTGTACGGGCTCAGACACGATACTGTAGCCGAAGATTTTAGTCCAATCTTTGCGCGCATCCATCCCAGAGATATCGGCCATATCAATGAAGCGATAGCCGAGTCCGCTCGCACTATGCAACCCTGGCAAGACTGTTTCCGCTACGACCATCCGACGAAGGGCGAAATATGGATCGAGGGGCGCTCGATGCCGCTACGCGAAGCTGACGGCAGCACTCTCTGGCACGGCTATATCCAAGATATTACTCGGGAAAAAAAGGCCGAATTGGAACGGCAAAAATTTATCTCTCTAGCCGATAATAGCAAGGAGTTCATTGGCATGTGCGACATGAACTTACTTCCGTTTTACGTTAACGCGGCTGGCATGCGGATTGTAGGCTTGGGTAGCTTGAAAGAGGCTTTACAGGTTCCGGTCCAGGAATTTTTCTTTCCCGAAGACCAGCGCTTCATCACCGAAGAGTTTTTCCCACGCGTCTTCCGCGAAGGTATTGCCGAAGTCGAAATCCGCTTCCGCCATTTCCAAACCGGCGCAGCCATCTGGATGATCTACAACGTTTTTTATATTAAGGATTATAACGGAGACTTGGCCGGCCTCGCCACGGTGAGCCGCGACATTACAGCGCGTAAACGTGCCGAACAGGCCTTGCAAGAACGGGAGAGCGAATTGCGGCTGATAATGGATGCGACGCCGGCGCTGATTTCTTATTTGGATACCAATTTCCGCTATTTGCGTATCAATGCGGCTTGCCTAAACTGGTTCTGCATGACTCCGGAATGCATACTTGGGCACGAAGCGCGGGAAATTATCGGCGAAAAGGCATGGAATATCGTTCGACCTTATCTTGAACGAGCGCGTGCAGGAGAGCGGGTAAGTTTCGATCAGGTGATTCCTTATGGAACCGGCAAACCCCGCTGGGTGCATGCGAGCTATATTCCGGATCGGGATTCAACAGGGACTGTTAAGGGCATCGTCGCGCATATCATCGATATCGAGGAAAGAAAACAGGCAGAGCAGCAAATTACTTTCTTGAACCGGCATTTGCAGCGCCGGATAGAGGAAATGCAAGTTATTTTCGATACCGTGCCCATCGGTCTAGCCATCACTGATGACAGTAAGTGCTGCCATATCCGTGGAAATCCGGCTATTGAACAGATGCTCGGCTTACCGCCGGGTAGCGAGCTTTCTTTGGAAGGTACCCCCCCGGCCACCATTTGTGTAATGCTGAACGGACGCGAGCTGACAATCGAGGAACTGCCGATGCAGCGCGCTATCAGCAATGAAGTAGTAACCAACCAGATCCTCGACATTACCCGTCCGGACGGTCAGGTCATCAGGGTGCTCAGCAACGCATCGCCTTTATTCAATGAAGAGGGATTTCCACGCGGTGCGGTCGGTGCTTTCCTGGACATCACGGAGCTGAAACGAGTCGAAGAATCGTTAACGAAGAGCCAAACTCAGCTTCGGACTTTCATCGAGCAGGCACCTCTCAGCATTGCGATGTTCGACCGTGAAATGAACTATCTGGTCACGAGCCGACGCTGGATCGAAGAGTTTGGGCGGGGGTACGATGATCTGACGGGTCGTAACCATTATTTGGTTAATCCGGATATCTCCGCCGAGTGGAGAGAGATTCACGTTAAAGCACAAGCCGGGGAGTTTCTGAAAAACGATGACGACTTATGGATCCAAGCCGACGGAAGCCGGCATTGGTTGCGTTGGGCGGCTTATCCCTGGACAAATCAGGAAGGGAAGATCGGTGGCATTATCATTTCCTGCGAGGATATCACCGCGCGGCGAACAGCCGAGGAAGAATTGCACACTGTCCAGACGCGTCTCGCTCTTGTCGTCGAAGAGGTGAAAGCGGGTTATTGGGACTGGGATCTGAATACGAGCACAATATACCTATCGCCTGAATGGAAGCGGCAAATCGGCTTTGGCGATAACGAATTGCTCAACCGTTGGGAAGAATGGGAGTGCCGTTTGCATCCCGACGACCGGGCATCGGTATTGGCGGCCACTGAAAACTATATCGCCGGTCTTCTGCCGAACTTCGAGTTGGAGTTCCGCCTGCGTCACAAGGATGGCTTGTACCGCTGGATTCACTCTCGTGGCGGATTGTTGCGTGATAAAAATAACCATCCTTATCGTATGCTGGGAATAAACTTAGACATTACCGACTACAAGAAGCAAAAGGAAATGAGAGAGCGGCGCGATAAGATGGAGCAATCGTTCCGCTTATATGTGGTCACCCAGACGGCGGCAGCCATAGCGCACGAATTGCATCAACCACTTGCCGCGATCTCCTCTTATGCCGAAGTGGCATTACATATGCTGCAGACCGGTAGCCAAAATCCGGAAAAACTCACGCCTCTTGTGGAAATTTGCGCCCAACAAGCACAGCGTGCCGGGGGCGTTATAAGGCAATTAATGACGATATTGCATAAAGACGAGACTCCCAGCGAGTCGATAGATATCAATCATTTGGTCCATGAAGCGCTCGAGCTAGTCAAGGTGGACGGGCATTTAGGGGCTTTTAACGTAGAACTGGATCTCGCCGTGGACTTGCCGCCGGTTAGGGCCAATAGTTTGCAAATCGAAAAGGTATTGGTCAACTTGTTGCGCAACGGGCTGGAGTCCATGCGGGAAAGTGGGATAAGCGCCGGATTGATCACCATAACAACACGCGCCACCGATGACACTCCGGCCATGGCACAGGTGACGGTGTGCGACAGCGGAAAGTGTGTGACGGACAGCGCCACCGTGAAAAACATGTTCCAACCCTTCTATACGACCAAATCCAACGGTTTAGGCATGGGCCTTGCTATCAGTCGCGCCTTGATCGAAGCTCACGGAGGAACAATTTGGGCTGAGCAAAACACAGACAACGGTATCAGTGTCCACTTTACCTTGCCTTTCGAGATATGACCTCTCAATTCTGTGTTTTTATTGTCGATGACGAGCATGTGATACGCCATAGTCTTGGGCTGGTTATGGAAACCGCAGGTTTTGCTTGCCAGACTTTCGAGAGCGCCGAGGACTTTCTTCAAAACTATTGCCCGGGCAAGCCTGGCTGCCTGCTACTCGACGTCAACATGCCGGGCTTGAAGGGTCACGAATTGCAAGCTGAACTCATCCGCCGCAAGATACACTTGCCGATTATTTTCCTCACCGCTTATGGTGATATACCCATGACGGTCCGCGCAATCAAAGCTGGAGCGGTCGATTTTCTGACGAAGCCGGTTCCAAGCAACCTGTTGATTGAACGGATACAGGAAGTGCTGCAACATGAAACTCAGATACCTGAACAGCCTCAGGCGGAACAAGCGCTCTGTATGAGCCAATACGGTCTTACTTCCCGCGAAATGGAAATCATGTCTTTGGTTGTGGCGGGCCATTCCAATAAGGAAATCGCCCGGAAACTAGGCATCAGTCACCGAACGGTCGAAATTCACCGCGCACGGATCTTAAAAAAAACCGGCACAACTACCCCTCTGGAACTGGCACGCCTATGCGAAGCCTGCCATCTTCCAACTTGACCTAAGTCCGGAGTTTTTTGACCCTGATCTTGCTATAAATTACTTGCGCCGAGATCATCAGGCTCACATCCTCTCGCTCGCGCACCAGCAAATGCATGAGTGAACCGTACTCACTTTGCTGGTATTAAATACGTGCTCTTACGTACGCGCTTGTACGTATTTTATCTCGCACTGATATCCGCTTTAATTTATCCCTGTGGAGATGCTCGCTTTGCCCGAACTCGCCAAAAAAGGAGCCGGCTGATCGTTAAGATCGAGGTACTTCCTGGGTATGCAGGGATGGTTAGAGTTTCTTTTCCTGTGGCGTGAATCGTCCTGTATGGGATGCATTCGGTTTTGATCCATTCTATTAAAGGGGAACTACTCAATGGATGCGGATTATGATATTTTTGAGATTGTCGCAGTCATCCGTGATTATTGGCTCGTCGATTCGGAGTCTTATCAAAGAAAGTATTGCACCAACCATGGACAGTCCTTGGCGCCCGGCTATTATGTCGTTAACTGGCCGGAACATATTCGGGCCAGGCGATTTAACGACCACGCCGAATTTCATGGACCGTTCAAATTACGCAAGGAGGCGCGAGCAGCTCTGGAAAGGATGCACAAGGAAAGGGCACTCGTTTTGACAAGATCATCCGAGGTATCGTCTTTTGCCGCTTTGAATGCTACCCCAATGGAGGTGAAGAAAGGCTGTTCGCAAAGACTAAAGCCGGCAAAGCCGCAAATGCCGAAGCTAAGCAAGCCGTTTGCGGCTTAAAGCCTTGAACAAAGGAGTTTCAGCCCGCAGCTCACCGGAAAACTATAAAAATGACCATTTTCAATAGTGATCGTTAAATGCCCACCTTTTAAAGTTGAGCCTCCGTTCACTGTGAGCTTGCGACTGACTCTTCTTGGCCGGTAGCTACGGTTCGACTTGACTTTGTTCACCAGATCAAATCCAAATTACAAACAGGGATGGCTGGCCGAATTCTACTCAAATATCATGCAAACCTAATTGTGAAATTTTTTCCTGGCGCACCCCGCCCTGGGAATATATACCCCAAGTGGAAAAAAATGAAAGCCGTTTTACATGTTTAGCTACCGCCAGCTCCAGCCAGGTTTTAGTCATGCCATCTACGTTACTCTACTTTCAGCACGACCATAGTGACATCATCATCGAATGAATGACCGCAACAAAATGAGCGCAGTGCTTCAAGGATGGTGTTGATGGTGGCTTCGGGAGATGCCTGACTTTGGGAGGAAAAAAGTTCGCACAATCGGGCAACCCCGAAGAACTCCCCTTCCGGGTTCTGAGCCTCAGTGACGCCATCCGTGTAAAGTAGCACCTTATCTCCTTTTTTGAGTTGCACGCATTTTTCCTCGAACACGACATCTTTTTTAATTCCAATAATCATCCCTTCAGCGTCCAGTTCTTGGCAACTCGACTCATTTTCAATCAATAACAACGGACAATTATGGCCGGCATTGGCGTAACAAAGTTGCCGTAAATTTGAGTTGTAGCGCATATAGAACATGGTGATAAAAAGGTCCGCACCATTGAGATCATCATAGAGCAACTCGTTCAGGGCGAGCAGAGTTGCCGCCGTGCCATCGTGCGTCAGCAAGGCGTCGGTCTTGCTAGTTTCTGCCTTGAGAGTGCTGCGCAGCCCTGCTATGATCAGGGCGGCGCCCATGCTATGTCCCGACACGTCGGCGATGACGATATGCAGGGTGTCGCTGGAGTAAAAATAATCGTAATAATCGCCTCCGACATGGGTTGCCGGAAGGCAAATACCTGCGACCTGGATGCCCTCCAATATTAGCGGCGCCTTTGGTAGGAGCGAGAGCTGGATTTGTTTCGCGATTTCCAATTCATGTCGTTCTTCCTCGGCCCGACGCCGTTCGGTCACATCAGAATGGACGCCGATGAAGTGGGTCAATTTGTCGGCGGAGTCCCATACCGGCGAGATGAGCAGCTCGTTCCAGTAAGGCGTACCTTCCTTGCGATAATTTTTCAAAACCACCTCGCAACTACGCCCTTCCCGTAGAGCACAGCTGATTTCCTCAATAGCGGTCTTGTCGGTGTCCGGCCCCTGCAAGATCCGCATGCTCTGGCCCAACAGTTCTTCGCGAGTGTAACCGGTTATACGGCTCAACGCGGGGTTCACATAAATGTTGGGATTATGCTTCTCGCGGGCATTGGCGATGTTGATTCCCACGCTCGCTGCTTCGATGGCGCGGTCGCGCAGTTGCAGTGCATCTTCGTAGAGCTTGCGGGCAGTAATATCGTGGTCTACGCCAAGCCATTTGATCAGCCGACCATCTTCCCCAAAAAGCGGTTTGCCAGTGGACTCGGTGAATATCTCCCGACCGTCCTTGTGGCGGTATCGGTTAACCAAGTGGTAGAAGGGTTTCTGAACTTTCGGTTCCGAAGGCAATTCGGTCGTCCAGTACTCCTTATCCTCGTCCGTTAACAGTTTCAAATAAGATTTGCCAAGAATTTCCTCAGGTTCATACCCGAGAATCTGTCGTACCGCACTGCTACTGTAGGTATAAAACCCCTCGAGGTCCTGCTCCCACAACCATTCGCCGCTCATTTCGGCCACTTTCCTGAAGCGTTCTTCGCTGGCCAGCAAAGCTTCCTTGTTCTGTTTTTGTTCGGTAATATCCTGTTGGATGGCCAAAAAATGGGTGATGATCCCCGCTCCATTACGTACGGGTGAGATGGTTTCCAATGCCCAATAGAGCTCACCACTTTTTTTTCTATCCTGAATTTCTTCCCGCCATTCTCCCCCTTCAAGAAGGGTTTCTTTCAGCCTTCGGTATTGTTCAGGAGAAGTATGTGGCGATCGCAACAGGGACGGGCTTTTCCCAAGGATATCCTCACAGGTGTAACCTGTCAGAATGGTGAAACTCGTATTCACGTATTCGATCATTCCGTCCGAGTTGGCGATCATCACGGCGCTGGGGCTTTGCTCCACCGCTCTGGAAAGGGTAATCAGTTTTTCCTCGGCTCGTTTTCTGGATGTCAGATCGTGAATGATGCCGACAAACAACCGTCTATCACCCAGCACTGCTTCTCCGATGGATAAATGCAAAGGAAAGAGAGTTCCGTCCTTGCGCTTGCCGGTTACCTCCCGGCCGATACCGATGATCTTTTTGACGTCTGTTCTCAGATAATTTGCAATATAACCGTCGTGCGCATCATGATCTGGGGAGGGCATGAGTAGATTGACGTTAAACCCCAAGACTTCCTCGCGCCTATACCCGAATAATATCTCGGCCGCAGGGTTAAATAATTGAATGATACAGCTTTCATCGATGGCGATAACACCGTCGATAATGGTATCCAGTATTGCACCAAACTTCGATTCGCTATCGCGCAAGGCCACATCGCAAACCGGTAGCGAAGTCATCTCGCGAAATTGGAGCACTGCCCCGCCCACGTTGCCTCCCACACGGACAGGATCAAGACTATACGACACAGAAATAGCGATACCGTTCTTGCGTTTGAATATGCCTTTTTCATCACGGCAATGCTGTCCAGAGACGAATACACGTTCCAGGGAGGCGTTGAGGCTATCGGCAGCAAATGCGTCAACCACGCTGTACTCCACAAGCTCATTTTCTCTGTAACTCAGAATATTCAGGGCGGCGGCATTCACTGCCTGTACCCGCCCCTCCTCGTCGAGCAGGCAGATGCCATCATTTAAGGTATCCAGAACAGCTTGGAGAAGATTTTTTTCGTTCATGATCCTTATTGATCATACCCAATTAGCATTTATTGCGCCGCGCCCCCAGCCATTTATAATTGACGTCCAAATCCCAGTAATTCATAGGAGATGCCGAGCGAGCATGGATCAAACGTTTTCCGGGTTGGGTTGATTAATCCGGCCTGAGCGCAGATTATGCCGCAAATTTTCGATTCACATTTCTCCGGAAAGTTCGCATTTCGCCAGAAGGGATGTCAGGGTTAAAATGCGGTCATCTAGGATAGGCTCTTTATATTAGACTCCTCTATTTTTCCGATGCTGACGGTAATGATGTTGATGATGATAATGGTAACTTCTGTGCTTATATGGCCTGGACTTAACCTTAATCCTGACCGGCGCCACGCCCGTTTTCAACATCCCCAGTTTTTGAGCTGCGCCGCGGGATAGGTCGATTTTTCTGCCCTTGACCCAAGGGCCGCGGTCGTTAATTTTGACATCGACCTTTTTGTGGTTGCGAAGATTCGTGACCTCAACCACAGTGCCCAATGGCAGCGTCAGAGAACCCGCCGTCAACTTGTTCTGATCGAATATTTCCCCGCTCGAGGTCTGTTTGCCTTGAAAGCCTGGCCCATACCAGGACGCCTTGCCGACCTCTTCGTGGGGTCGTAGTACGGACACACTCGCGCGTTTCTCTATGTGCCGATGAGGTCTAACCGTGCGCTCGAGATAACTGCAGCCCGACAAGGTAAACAACCCGAGCAAGATAAATATCGGAAAACGCGTAATAACTTGCATCTTTTTTGGATGATAATTTTTTACATTTCGACTCCATAAAGACGAATAGTTCACCCCATCCCGGCGGTTTTTTATTTCATAAACCCAATACCGCACTACCGCCTCCGACGAACATGACGCAAATCTGGCAAGTAAAATCAATGCCAACTTCAATTGAGGCTAATTTAAGATTAATATCAAGGTTGGGGCAATTATGGAATATTTTCAGTGCTGATTAACAACTTTCCTTACATAGCGCTGTCCTAAACGTTAGTGGAAAGTGGTTTTTTTCTCTCTATTCCTATTCAGGTATGACATGAAAATAAACTTTGCCAAACCGTATTCATGCGTGAAGCTCTGGATCAGCGTGTGGTTTCTGCTGTTTGTTGGCGGCGCTCCGCTATCGAAGGCGGAGACTCTTATGACTCCCCAGCATGTCATCCAGCAGACGGCCGATGAATTGCAAACAACGTTACGAAAGCCGGAATATATTCACGATTTCAAAAAGGCTACCGCGCTGGTAGACGAGATTCTCAGTACTCGTGTTGATTTTGATCGGGTATCTTTACTTGTTCTCGGTAAAAATTGGAAAACCGCCAATGCAGAACAGAGAGAACGTTTTAAGAAGGAATTCCGATTCCTATTAGTGCGTACATTCACTACCGCGTTCACCGAGTATGCTAACTGGAAAATTCGCTTTCTGCCCACGCCGATGCAACCTCTGTCAGACACAAATGCCGTGGTACGGACCGAAATCATCCAACCTGGCGCGCAACCGTCACGCGTGGATTATCGGATGATTTTAACAGGGGACATGTGGAAGGTGTACGACATTCAGATCGATGGCCTCAGTTTGCTGCAAAACTACCGCACCAGTTTCATGGGCGAAGTTGCCAATGGTAACCTAGATCAACTGATTGCTCATCTTGCCCAAAGAAATGCGAATGCGATGAATGCGTCTATTGGGCGCTGAGTTCAGCCTGCATGAAAGTGTACAGGAAGCGCATCTATTAAAAATAAATCACCTCCTGGTAAAGGCAAAGGCGGTTTTTATTGCTGAAACAGGACCTCCAAAGTGCCAGGTTCACGCTAAACTGATGTTTGATTTTGTCCTGTCAAGTCTACAGTTTTATAAGGAGTGGGTGGATCGAGTCCGTCAACCGCTATTTCCGACAGGCTCGAGAGTAGAAATTCGCAAGCGGCCAACAAATCAAGTTGGCAATTTTTTTGAATATATCCTGGCCAAAATTTACCCACGGACCGATTCGCCAAAGAAACTGGCATGCACGGTAGGTATTGATTTAGACAGAGGATTCATCGCTAAGATTGACATTGCAGATCTCGACGCGACAAGCCCACCAAGGCGGGCGCACCTAAATTTACGTGGTCCATTCACTGCCCAGTCGCCCTTTATTGCTGTTTTGTCTGCTAATGAAGGGCTGCAAAAAATCACTTGCCGAACGCGTCGAATAGGGCGACCGGGGCCTCTGAAAAATTGGACAGGCAAAAAACCACCTGCATCTTGGCGCCGCATTCTCATTTTACGATCATCGCAGGCGGCACCGGCAAGACCACGACTGCAGGCATAGCTACTCAATGCTATCGCAAGACGAATCCGGTGACAAATGCGAGCTGAACATTCACTTACTACTTTAGCGGCACCCAGCTGCCGTAAAAAATAAATTTTGATTTTTGTAAAACCTCCCCAAGTAACGCCACAATATAGTTCACTAAAAAATGGCACACGCTAGGTCTCACAATATCCACGAATAGACAATACCGAAGGCCATCCGTTTGATTAATCGACTGATGGGACAACGTATCGTCAAAAATAAATAATTTGTTATCGCACCAATGGTTTTCCAATTTTCTAACTTTAATATATGACGCTCTGTCATGGATGTCATTGATATTATAGAGTACTCTTAAAGTAGCCCGCAGCGGCCCGAAATGTTCGTCCGTGGACTCTTTTTTATTAAAAATGGAAACTCCTATCGTTTTGATATATTTATAATCCTGATGAAACTCCGGAATACTAACGGAATTATCGATATTTATTCCATACCATTTAAAAAACAGCATCCCTCTTTTAACGCTTTCAACACGTTTAGCTAATTTAGCTACAATATTCTCCGACTTGACCGTAGCCAAGATGTGTTGGATCTCTTGCTGACAATCGCTCGGCAAGTCCTCCAGCCGATAGACCTTCTTATTGATATAAGGCAAGGTCAAAATATCCATCAGGATATTAAACGGCGACAACACCCAGGTCGGCACGCCATTGCCGAAAAAATACCGGTACACCAACCTAGCATCAATATGGCTATTCCGGCTCACATCATAGATGCCGCACAGCAGATAAAACAGCATCAGCTCAGAAAAATAATATGCGCTTAGGGCCAGGAATACATACCAGCAGGCGGATTGTACCCAGAATCTTTTTTTTCTCCTGTCATAGGATTTTGTATCCATTTATTAAACCTTTTACCTTCAAATTTATGTGTAATTTCACTTCAATGTATCATATTTTTCAAAACCTCGGCTAGCCGCGCCTCGAAAAGGCCTGGAATCTTGAGGGAACTCATCCATTAAGATTTGATCTATTGCTCGACTAGAGACCAATTTCGGTCGATCCCCCAAGGCTTTTCTACACAATATGGGCGCGGCTCATTTTTTCCGCGCCCGAGAGTCAGGAGAGACCATGCAAACACCAGAATTCGATGTAGTCGTCGTGGGCGGCGGGGTGGCCGGCCTGTATTGCGCGATGCATGCGCCGAACGACTGGAGCGTGGCGCTATTCGAGGGCAGCCATCGCTTCGGAGGCAAACTGGAGACCTTTTCGCTGCATGGCTTCGATGCGGAATACGGGGCAATGCGTTTCGATCCGATCCGGCAGTTCCGCCTCGGCGAGCTGATCACCGAGCTGAATGTCGAAACGCAGCCCTTTCCCGAATACTCGAGTCCCCCGAATCAGCAGCTTCAATGCGATTACCACCTGAATAAGGCCGAAAGTGGACTCGCCACCCTCGATCTGTTCAAACTCGCGATACAGAGGATATTGGACATGTCCGAAGCCGAGATGATGGCGCTAACCGAAGCACAACTGGAGAAGATACGGCGCGAAGGCGTTTACTTCGGCCGTCCGTTATCGGAACAGGGCCTGTGAAACGTGTTCGGCAAGGTGATCAGCCACAATGCCCTGCGCTACATCGTCGCGGAAGGCAGTTTTTTCCATTTCATCCATGAAAACCCGGGTGCCGCCGCCTGGATGATCACCTGGATCAAGATGCTGCAAATGAGCCCGACTCTAAGAACGATGCGCCACGGCATGCATACGTTGACCGAGGCGATGCTCGAACGGCTGCGTATGCGCGCCGTCGAGATTCAGCGGGCGCGCGTCCTCGTGGAACTCGAGGCGTACGGGCGAGACAAGGTTCGACTGCATTTCGCCGAAGGGCAGTCGTGCATCGCAAGGCATGTCGTGCTGGCGCTGCCGGAACACGGCCTGTCCCGAATCGATGGGCTGCCGCCGAGCATCCGGGCGCTGTTCGGCTCGGTGTTGGACATTCCGCACCGAGACCTTAGGCGCCTGCCCGCGCGCGAAATGCATTATCGACGCCGGGATGGCAAGGGTCTGATCATGGTGTATGCGGACCGGCCGTATCTGAATTTCTGGAGCCAATACATTCGCAAGGGCTACGAAACGCGGGCCGAAATCGACGGCGACAAGGAACTGCCGCAAGCCTTCGCGCGCTTCATGAACATCGACCCGAAGCGTATCCTGAGCTACGGCATCCGGCACTGGGGCATAGAGCCTTACGGCGCCGCCTGTCACCTCTGGAAACCGGGCGTATTGTCTTGGAACGTTCAGGATAGGATGGCGGCCTTTTCGCTAGAGCGCCACGCCCCCTTGAACGTACATATCTGCGGCGAGGCTTTTTCTGACTATCAGGGATTTATCGAGGGCGCCCTGCGCAGCGCGCACCAGGTCGTCGACATCATGTCGGAAAAAACATTCAAGAAAACGGCCTGAATCACAACACCGAAGTGGCGGGCCGCACCCTTAATTTAAGCCCGCCCTTCGGACGCAAGGTCACCGCCATGTCATGCTCCGGCTCCTGCTCATCGCAGAGCGCAAAATCGAAATGTTGCGCGAGCATCGCGAGCAGCAGGGTCAGTTCCATCGTCGCGAACTGATTGCCGATACAGAAGCGCGGACCGATGCCGAACGGCAAAAAGGTATATTTCGAGGCTTTCTGGCCGAGGAAGCGTTCCGGCTTGAAAGCTTCCGGATTTTCCCACAGTTCGGGATGGTGATGGATGTTGTAAATGCTGACCATCGCCAGACTGCCTGCCTTGAGCGAGTAGTTTTGTAGGCGGGTATCGCGTGCGACTTTTCGGATCATCAGGGCGACGGCCGGTTTCAGGCGCATCGCCTCGAACAGCACCGCCTTCGTGTAAGGGAGTTGATCGAGCTGATCTCCGTTCGGAATGCCGCCGTTCAGCACCTCGCGCAATTCCGCCCTGAGCTTGGTCATCGCCTCCGGGTACCTGGCCAGATAATACAAGGTCCAGGTCAGCACATTCGCCGAGGTTTCATGGCCGGCCACGAACAGCGTGATCACCTCGTCGCGCAATTGCCGCCGGCTCATGCCGGTACCGGCTTCAGGGTCCGTGCTGCTCAGCAGTAGATGCAATAAGTCATTATATTGCCCGGGGTTCGCCTTGCGTTCGTCGATCATGCCATAAATGATCTGATCCAGTGTGGCCAACGCGCGCTTGAATTCGCGGTTGCGGCGGGTAGGGACCCACAAGGGCGGGTCCAGGGGGCTCAAAACCGTCGCGGCGGCATAACGCAGACACACCTCCAGCGCCGGCGCGATCACATCTACCCGGTCCAGCACGCTGGTGCTAAACATCGTGCGCGTCAAGACTTCGAGCGCCAGATGCAGCATTTCGCCGGAAATGTCGACTTTGGCATCGGGCTCGAATGTCCGCCAGCGCGCGAGCAACTGTGCGCCGGCCTTTTCCATCTCCGGCAGCAAGGTCAAAAGATTCCGGCGCTGAAACACCGGTTGCAGTAAGCGCCGTTGCTGGCTCCACAACTGTCCGGTGCTGGTCACCAGCCCTTGCCCCATGAACAATTGCAGGCCTCTCGGTTTTTGCGGGTTGTACATCTTCAGGAAAACATCCTGCTGCTCGGTCATCGCCTCTTCGACCAGGTCGGGGTGGCTCAGCAGGTAAAAATTTTGCGAGAAAATCCGGAAATTGACGATGTCACCCCATTCATGGTGCCAGCGGATCATGCAGTCGAGCGAGTTTTTTTTGAATTCGGCCAGATGACCAATTACCGGGCGGCCTCTAGGTGTGGGGATCGGAGAGTGCTGCATGAATGAAGTCTGAGTCAATTTTCTGAGTAAGAAATGCGTAGCGGCTTTAACGGTAGCTTATCAAAAGGTTGTTCGCTAAGCCAATTTGACGATAGGCTCATCTTTCGGGGGCGATATTTTAATTTCAGACTGGTGCCCACCGGTAATCGAGTGCAATGGCTGCCAGCATGAGTTCATCGGCTTACCAAGCCGATGACTCATGCTAGATATTCAGCGCCCGGAATGCGGTGCAGGGCTCACATCGTTGCCAGAATCGGTCGAATTCCTCGGTAAGCTGGCGGTTGCGGCTCGGCAAGACGGGACTCCAGACACCAGTGTAACGGTCGCCGAACAGCCGGAACAGATAGCCGTCCCGGTCATTGAAAATAAAGGCCGATGAATATTGCAGGTCTTCGGGTTCGATCGGCGTGCGAAATTCAAACGAGGAAGGGAGTCTTTGGGTGAGTTCAATCAGTGGATGCGCTTGGCCGATAACCGTTGTCGTATCCCGCACGATGATGCGGACACCGCCGTCCTGGCTCTGGATCGCGAATTGCCTGAGGGCGGCGGCGATGTCGGGATGTCCGTACAGCGGGTATTCCAGGTTAGGAGTGCAGATGCCTAGGCTGCGGCGAGCGTCTTTGATGATAGTGAGCGTCGCCCTCAAAGCGTCGTCGAAATGACCGAATTCGACCGCCGCAACCGATGACCGTCCAGGGTTGATGGTTCGCCGCTCAGGCACTTCCAACGGCTGTAGTTTCAGGCGCATCGATTGATGCGGAATGTCGGCCTCGAAGAAGGTCTTTCCTTCTGTGACGAAGCCAAACCGTTTATAAAAACCCAGTGCTGAAAGTTGGGCATTTGATCTGACTTCCGGCCAGCCGCGCTTTTGCGCTTCGGCCAATAACGCCGCCATGATCGATTTACCGACGCCCTGCTTGCGCCAGGCGCTCAGCACTGCCAGGCGGCCAATCTTGCCTTCGGGCGAGAGCCGGCCCGTACCGATCGGATTGTGCTCGCCATCGCGGGCGATCAGATGCAGACTGTGCCGGTCTTGCTCGTCCCACTCGATTTCGGCGGGAATGCGCTGTTCGATCACGAACACCGCGTCGCGCACCGCGTGCAGGTCGTCGTTGTCGGCTTGAAAATCAGCGGGTTCGATACGGTAGTCGGGTATGATCATCTTGGCAGGGGACTTTTGTTCAAATGCAAGATCAAGCCTAGCAGAACGGCAGGGAGTTGATAAGGTTCATTATAAAAAGCCAGCAATACACATCTTCTGATGGAGATGGCTGGGATCAGGAGAATAACATCGGCGCTTATATTCCCCTCATCCCAGCCTTCTCTCTGGAGAAGAAGTAAAAAGCTCGTTGTGTAGCTGCCTGTGCTTACGCGGCAAGACCTAATGAGCCTGCACAGATCAGCTATCGCCATTGCGGTGCATTTAGCCGTCAGAACGCAGTTTGTCGGGTTTTAAAATCGACATTGGCAGCCGCATGCCGGTCGGCCATAAGGTTCCGGCATATGGAACCAGCCCCGCGGTGATCAATGTGACAAGATATAGCGCTCTCGCCCGAACTCCGGGTTATCCAGTCGTTCGGCTCGACCCGGCTATACAACACGGCCGACATCACGCCGGTGCCGAGCAGTATTCTCAGCAAAAAGCCTCCAGCCTGTTGCCGGCTGATAGATCCGGCCTCGACGCAACTTGATGAACAGCAGGGCCGCATTGAAGAAGGCGCCGAGCGCGGTGATCGCGGTCAAAATCAATGCCAAGGAGCCTTCAGCGAACAGACGGCGCAGGAAGTTGGGCAGCTTGAAGGCAGCAAAAAAAGCGTCGGTCGCGATGTCGACGCCGAAAAACCGCGCAATCAGCATGTCTCCGGCAAATCCCAGCCGCCGCGAAATCAGCGTCATGCTGCCGACCGACGCGGTCGATTTCAGTAACTGTTTGCTCAAGTGTGTCCCGTTCTTATTGTTAAGGCCTTGACAATCATATTATTTATCATGATAATGCTCGGTCTATTTAACTCAATTTTGTTTTTTGCACGAGTCGAGACACTATGGCTAATACAGCACAAGCTAAAAAGCGCGCGAAGCAAGCGGAAAAAAGCCGTGTTCGCAACGCGGGGCAACGCAGCAATTTGCGTACTTTCATCAAAAAAGTCATTGCCGCCGTTAACGCGGGCGACAAGGAAAAAGCGCAAGCCGCTTACAACACGGCGGTGCCAGTGATCGACTCCGCTGTAAACAAAGGCCTGATCCATAAGAATAAGGCTGCCCGCGGCAAAAGCAGACTGAACGCAAAAGTCAAAGCGCTTGCTTAATAAAGCGGAACGGCGATAACGCCGAAAAAAAGGCCGAAACTCTTCCGGTTTCGGCCTTTTTTTGTCGTCTTTGTAATCGGCTGACGCGCCGCTTAGATCAGCACCATATTGTCGCGGTGTATCATTTCCGCGTCGTCCGCATAGCCGAGAATCCTTTCAAATTCCGCGCTGTTCTTGCCGGCAATCAGTTCCGCATCTGTCTTGCCGTAATTGATCAGTCCGCGCGCGATTTCATTGCCTTCCTCGTCGACGCAGGAGACCAGTTCGCCGCGTTCGAAGCGTCCTGAAACCGACTTAACGCCGGCAGCCAGCAAGCTCCTGCCGTTGGATTTCAATACCTTGACCGCGCCGGCGTCGATCACCAATTGACCTTTGATTTGCAGTTGTCCCGCCAGCCAGCGTTTTCTGGCAACCAAAGGCTCCAGGTCCGGTACGAAATAGGTGCCGATATTCTTGCCGTCCATCACGCGACTGATCACCTGCTCGGCAACGCCGGGCGCAATCACGGTCGCGGCGCCCGATCTCGACGCCAGCCGGGACGCGCGCACTTTCGTGGACATGCCGCCGCGCCCAAGACCGCTACGGCTCGCGCCGGCCATCTGATCGAGATTCGGATCGTTCACACGAATTTCCGACACCAGCGTCGCGTCGGGATAAACAGTAGGGTCGCCAGTGAACAAACCCTGCTGATCGGTTAGGATGACCAGCAATTCGGCTTCGACCAGATTCGCGACCAGCGCGGCCAGCGTATCGTTATCGCCAAAGCGGATTTCTTCGGTCGCGACGGTGTCGTTTTCGTTGATCACCGGCACTACGCCGAAATCGAGCAAGGTCAACAAGGTGCTGCGCGCGTTCAGATAGCGCCGCCGATCGGAAAGGTCGTCGTGAGTTAGCAGAACCTGTGCCGCGTGCAATCCGTGCTGCTGAAAATTATCGTCGAACACGCGCACCAGACCCATCTGGCCGACCGCGGCCGAGGCCTGCAACTCATGCAATGTTGTTGGACGGACTTTCAAGCCCAGGCGACACATACCCTCGGCGACCGAGCCGGAGGAGACCAGGATCACGTCGATTCCTCTCTGCCGGAGTCCCGCCATTTGCGCGACCCAACCCGCAATCGCAACTTGATCCAACCCCTTGCCACCCTTGGTCAGCAACGAACTGCCGATTTTGACGACGACCCGTTTAACATGCGAAAAATCATTCCTCTTCACTGTCTTCCCGCCGCCGCTGTTCCAAAAACTCCATGATCGCGAACATCAATTCGCGCGTGCCTTCGCCGTTGACCGCCGAAATTTTGAAAACCGGCGCATCCCAGTCGAGCGCATCGACGATCGCATCACAATGGGAATCAACCTCATCCGCAGGCAGAATGTCGATCTTATTGAGCACCAGCCAGCGCGGTTTATCCGCCAGTTCATCGCTCCACTGCTCGACCTCGGAGATGATCTTTTGCGCGGAAGTAACCGGGTCATCGGCGCTTTCATATGGCGCGACATCGATCACGTGCAGCAACAGACCGGTGCGAGACAAGTGTTTCAAAAATTGCAGACCGAGACCCGCGCCGTCGGCGGCGCCTTCGATGACGCCCGGAATGTCGGCGATCACGAAGCTGCGCATCTCATCAATGCGAACCACTCCGAGATTCGGATGCAGGGTCGTGAACGGATAGTCTGCAACTTTCGGGCGGGCGGAGGAGACGGCGCGGATCAGGCTCGATTTGCCGGCATTCGGCATGCCGAGCAGGCCGACGTCGGCAATCAGGGTCATTTCAAGATGCAGCGCGCGATGCTCGCCCGGAGTGCCTTTACTGGCCTTTTGCGGAGCGCGGTTGATGCTGCTTTTAAAGCGGGTATTGCCGAGGCCGTGAAAACCGCCTTTCGCCACCAGCAGAGTCTCGCCGATTTCGGTCAAATCGCCCATGACTTCGCCGGTTTCGGCGTCGCTTACGCGCGTGCCGAGCGGCACCGGAACATAGCAGTCTTCGCCCTTTCTACCTGTGCAATTGCGGCCCATGCCGTTCTGGCCGCGTTCAGCCCGGTGCACGGCATGATAGCGAAAATCCGCCAGCGTATTGACATTTTCGACTGCGACCAGAAAGACGCTGCCGCCGTCGCCGCCATCGCCGCCGTCAGGACCACCCAACGGAATATATTTTTCGCGCCGAAAACCGATGGCGCCATTGCCGCCATCGCCCGCTTCCACGCGTATTTCTGCTTCGTCAACAAACTTCATTGATCAATTATGCCGTGCAGGTTTGCCTGCGTTCAAAACAAAAAAAGCCCCGCGTTTGATTTGCGGAGCTTTCTTGGGGGAGTTCCGGGTTGCTAAGCGCAAATCCCGAAACATGACTTACGGAGTTGCCCTAGATTATCGGTTTAGGCTTAGGCAGCAACGATGCTGACAAATTTACGGCCTCTATCGCCTTTAACCTGGAATACGACTCTGCCGTCGGCGGTCGCGAACAGGGTATGATCCTTGCCGAGACCGACGTTGTCACCGGCATGAAAATGCGTGCCGCGTTGACGAACGATGATGTTTCCGGCTTTGACGACTTCGCCGCCAAAGCGCTTAACGCCTAATCTTTTCGCGTTTGAGTCGCGACCGTTTCGAGTACTACCACCCGCTTTCTTATGAGCCACAATACACCTCTTAAGGAATTATGCAGAAATGCCGGTGATCCGGACTTCTGTGTAATATTGGCGATGGCCCATTTGTTTCATATGGTGCTTACGCCGTCTGAATTTAATGATTTTGATCTTTTTGTGACGGCCTTGCGACAACACGGTCGCGGAGACTTTGCCGCCTTCGATGAAAGGCGCGCCAACTTTGACCGCATCGCCTGACTGAACCAGCAGAACCTTGTCGAATTCAACGCTGTCGCCAGTACCCAGCTCCAATTTTTCTATTTTTAAGGTCGTACCTTCGGCCACCCGGTACTGTTTACCACCCGTTTGAATTACCGCATACATCTGAGTAAGCTCCGTCAAGCATTTACTGTAAAAAGTGAACAGACTATTATATTCGTATTTAACGGCTCGTCAATCAAAATCTGACCATACCGCAAGTTATCCGAATAGGCTAGCATAAAAAAGCTGTTGACATCAATAGGCTTTATTCAATACGATGGGGAGTTTGCTGTTCATATAGGATGCTTCGCAACAGCTCGATTGCAGTGGATTTGCAGTTTACGATCAAAAATAACCCCATTTTCCCATACTGATTAGCATGGCATTGCAAACACACACCGCCCCGAGTCCAACGGCCCCGATCGATTTCGATTCGATCAAGAATTTAACGAAAGACCAAGCCAGAGCCGTTGACCAACTGATCATTGATGAGTTGAGTTCTGATGTGGTGCTGATCAACCAGATGGGCCATTATATCGTTGGCAACGGCGGCAAGCGCTTGCGTCCGATGCTGCTTTTACTCGCGGCGAAGGCGCTCGGCGAAGTTAATGACAAGCATTTGATTCTGGCTGCGGTGATCGAATTCATCCATACTGCGACCTTGCTGCACGACGACGTGGTCGACGAGTCCGACCTACGGCGCGGCAAGGAGTCGGCCAATTCGGTCTGGGGCAATGCGGCCAGCGTACTGGTCGGCGACTATCTGTATTCCCGCGCCTTCGAAATGATGGTGCGCACCGGCAATATGCGGGTGATGGAGATTCTGTCGAAAACCACGACGCTGATCGCCGAAGGCGAGGTATTGCAGCTTCTGAACTGCAACAATCCGGAAACAACCGAAATCAAATACCTAGAAGTGATCTCCCGTAAAACCGCGATCCTGTTCAGTGCCGCGACCCGTCTCGGCGCGGTGATCTCCGGCGTTTCCTCCGCAACAGAAGAAGGCCTGGCGCAATACGGCCAGCATTTGGGCATTGCGTTTCAATTGATCGATGACGCGCTCGATTACAAGGCCACTAAAGAGGAACTCGGCAAGAATCTCGGCGACGATCTCGCCGAAGGCAAGCCGACTCTGCCGTTGATCTATGCGATTCAAAACGGCAGTAAAAACGATGCGGAAATCGTCATCGATGCGATCCAAAACGGCGACCGCGATGCGTTCAATGAGGTCTATGCAGTCGTGCAGCGCACCCAGGCAATCGCTTACACCGAACGCCGCGCCGACGAGGAAGCCGAAAAAGCGATCGACGCGCTCGATGTGCTGCCGGAATCTGATTACAAGGATGCCTTAATTCAGCTGGCGAAATTTTCGGTTCAGCGGAATTATTAATCAAATCGCATTCAATTGATCGATCAGGACGACTGTTCTGTCGATTTTCTTTTTTATCGGACATTTTTATTTAAGACACACATGCCGAAAATCACGATTGAACATAACCCCAGCGAAGAACGTTTGCAAGAATTAGGCGTCGCGAATTGGTCGATTTGGGAGAAAGAAGTCTCCAAGTTCCCGATCGACTTCGACGAAACCGAAACCGCGTATATTCTGGAAGGCGAGATTCTGGTCACGCCGGAAGGCGGCGAGCCGGTGCGAATCCTGCCGGGCGACCTGGTGGTTTTCCCCGAGGGCCTGAACAGCCATTGGGAAGTCGTCAAGCCACTACGTAAGCATTACAGCTACGACTAAGCAGACTGAAAAAAGGCATCTTCGGATGCCTTTTTTTGGCTTACAGTTTAAGCCTTGCACGGAGCGCACCACGCATCATTCAATAAATCCGGATGCGAGGTATTGGGAATACTGCATTTTTTGAGGTAATCCATTCCGATTGCCAAGGTTTCCAGCGTGATTTGGCATCGAAAAGGGGCGCGAAACCCTACTTGGCTACAGCCCTACAAATTATGTGTAGAAATATTAAAACCTATAATCCCAGCAAATTCATTTCCGCTATTTTGTTCCGGCACATATAAACCCATATATATTTGGCTTCGCGGCGTTATATTGAACAACAAATTGACCGTGGCGCCCGATAATGCATCATGCCCACTAATATAATCCATTTGTAATGATAATTTGTTTTTCATTAAAGTAATTTCCGTCCCCATCAGCAGAGCAATCTGACGAGATGTACCGGTTATTGCTGAATTAGCCAAATAGGGCCCGCCGTGCAATGACAGCCATGAAGTCGCATCGTATCGACTGTCCAAGAAATCGAAGTTATACCATCTTTGCGGATGGGCATTTACAATAGCAAGCCCATTCTGAGACCCGACAACTATAGAAAAATCGTCATTGATATCGAAAGTTTTGGCGATACTAAAAAACGTATCACCTTGAAACTGGTTATTGCCGCCTAGAAATTGCGTATTTAATAACGATAAGCCATAGTCCCAGCCATTAGTTGTAGAATACCCTAGAGTTATATTTTCGAAAGCACTGTTTTGATAGACATTCGTCTCTGCGTTAGCCGTCCAAACATTTTCATATTCAGTTAACGGGTTAATTTTTAATCGTTTTTGTTGACGCTTAGTCTTCCCTTTATGCACAACCTTTCCTTTGTGCGCACTATCAGCGGCATAGCTCATACTGATAGGCACGACAACTGTAATGGCTAATATCATCGTTATAAAATGACGTAAGATTCTACGCCATGTAGCAACTTTAACCATGTACTAAACTCGCGATAGGGGCGACATAGTCGTCCCTGAAAAGGCGCGCACCGAGCACCATTCAATAAATCCGAATGCCGGAATACTCGAGAAATTTTACAGTATTTTGGAGGCGAGCAGTTCCGATTGCCAAGGTTTCCTGCACGATTTGGCATCGAAAAGGGGCGCAATGCCCCCCTCTACTGACTTTCCGGCATTGCAGAATCCAATATAAAACCCTCCTTGGTAAACACTTTTCCCGTTGATACCCATTTGATATTCATGATATGTTCTCGTTTCAGTTTCATGAAAACAGCTGAAACCTGATCAAGTCGACCTAAAAAGCACGGTATAAGGGCCGAGGAATCGTTTCCCAAAGGCCAACAAGGAGATAGCGATGATCAATAGACGAGACTTCCTCAAACGCATTGCAGGTGGAATTACTGCCAGCGCTGGCGGCGCTCTATCGCCGGGTATCGCTCTTTCCCACGCTGCCCCGAACGGACCGCCCGAATTACCTTCTGGCGCGCTGAAATCGGCGGTTTTGGAGTCTTTGCCCGGCAAGAAGGCACTGATCAAAAGATCCTTTCGGCCGCCTAATTTTGAGACGCCGCTCGCTTACTTTAACACGCAGTTCACGCCGAATAACGCCTTCTTCGTCCGCTACCATTTAACTAATATCCCGAAAGTCGACATGCAAAGCTGGAAGCTGCATATCGTCGGCGAATCTATCGAAAAACCGCTCGAATTCACGATCGAGGATCTCAAAAGCCGTTTCGAATCGATTGAAATCGCCGCCGTCTGCCAATGCGCCGGAAATCGCCGCGGCATGGTTCATCCCCATGTTCCGGGCGTGCAGTGGGGGAATGGCGCCATGGGCAATGCGCGCTGGAAAGGTGTCAGACTCAAAGACGTGCTGAACAAGGCCGGGCTCAAAAAAGACGCATTGGAGGTCGTGTTCGATGCGGCGGATTCAGGAGCGATTTTCCAAACGCCGGATTTCGCCAAAAGCCTTCCGCTAGGGAAGGCGCTTGATGAAAACACGCTGATCGCTTTTGAGATGAACGGAGAGCCCTTGCCCCATTGGAACGGTTTCCCGATTCGATTGGTCGTGCCGGGATGGGCGGCGACTTACTGGGTCAAGCATCTGAATTCGATCGGCGTGATCGCCAGGCCCTTCGATGGCTTTTGGGTAAAAACCGCCTATCGTCTGCCGAAGGAAACGTTTCCGATGACCGAAAGATTTCTGTCGCAAGAAAACGGGATCAATACGCCGATCACTGAAATAATGGTCAATTCATTAATCACTCATACCGAGCCCGAACAACGCTTCAGACTTGGCCAATTGGTTGAAATCAAAGGGATCGCGTGGGATGGCGGCCACGGGATTGAACAGGTTGAAGTATCCGTCGATAAAGGACTGTCATGGCGAGAAGCCGAAATCGGACAGGATTATGGCCGCTTTTCCTGGCGACAATGGCGATTCCGCTTTAAACCTCACAAAAAAGGAACCTACCACCTGATGGTCAAGGCGACGAACCGTATCGGTGTTACGCAACCCTTTGAACTGATTCAAAACCCGGGGGGCTATCACCATAATCTGGTGCAGACAATCGCTCTGCAAGTCATTTGACGGGAGGCGGCCATGAAAACAGGGGTTCTGTTCGTA
Organism: Methylomicrobium sp. Wu6; assembly: GCF_035916875.1. Taxonomy (NCBI): domain Bacteria; kingdom Pseudomonadati; phylum Pseudomonadota; class Gammaproteobacteria; order Methylococcales; family Methylococcaceae; genus Methylomicrobium; species Methylomicrobium sp. Wu6. The sequence continues at coordinate 5,596 of NZ_JAXUHN010000039.1, read as the reverse complement.
AACATCTTAATGATGGCATCAACCGCGCTTGCCGATGAAAGCAGCATTCAACTGAAGGAAGGCCCGGGGAAAACACTGGTAACGGCCAATTGCACGATGTGCCACAGCCTCGATTATATCCAGATGAATTCGGGGGTTCTGGACAATTCAGGATGGCAAAAGACTGTCGATAAAATGATCAAGGTGATGGGCGCTCCAATCAAGCAGGAAGACGTAGACCCTATCGTGGCTTATCTGGCGAAGAATTACGGAAAGTAAGCGGAAATAGTGATTCGGCCTGGGTTGGCGCCTTGCGGAAACCCCGCCCCCCTTTTTCCACTCGATAGGCTAAGTTTCGTTCCTAAAATATAAAACATTTATTAGACGCATCTTAGCGTATAGTGGACACACTGACCTAAGCGATGGCAAACCAATATGTCATTACTGCACTTAGGTAAAGCAATTGACAAGCCTTCAACTATCCGAATCAGGAGTGGTTATGATTTCCTTCCCCAGACTTGAATCCTGGAATAATTTGACAAAAATGGCTACCGTGGTGGCGCAAGTCGACAAAAGACGGGTGCTCTGCCGTATCTCGTATGAGAGTCTGAGAGCTAAATTTGGCGCTTCGGATGATAAGTTCATGCAGTCGGTGGCCCAACATCGCGCGGATATACAAGAGGCGGCGAGAAGGCTGATAGAGCGGGATGACTATGAGGCGGACGGTTCCGTTCTTATCCAAACTAGCGACCTCCAGTAACCACTAAAATTGCCCTAGCAGCGATAAGCATGGTTGCGGGATACATGCTGTGCCGCTTTATTCGCTTTAAACTCTTTCTATGCACGCATCCCAGCACATAATTAATCAAACAAAAAAATGGATCGATGATGTCGTGGTGGCTTGTCATTTCTGTCCTTTTGCCGCTCAGGCAGTCAAGCAGAAAAAAATCCATTACGAAGTTGAAACCAGTACAGGTTCGGATGCCTGCATGGATGCCGTGTTACGCGAACTCATCCGGTTGGACAATGATGCCGACATTGAAACCAGTTTTCTGATATTTCCGCACACATTCACCCAATTTGATGATTTCCTTGACCTGGTAGCGCTTGCAGAGGCGCTTTTAAAACGAAACGGATACGACGGCATTTATCAATTGGCCAGCTTTCATCCCTTGTACCAGTTTGACGACGCGCCTGAAAATGATGCGGCAAATTATACCAACCGGTCGGCTTACCCCATGCTGCATTTGTTACGGGAGGCCAGCATTGACAGGGCTCTGGAACATTATAAAAACCCGGAAAACATTCCGGCCGCCAATATCGAGTTTGCCAGGGGAAAAGGGTTATCTTTCATGGAGAAACTAAGAGATGCCTGTTTTTAGGGCGGGATTGCTCCGTTATGGTGGGCGACCTGGTGGCTTATCCGGAAGGCCTAAATGGCCGTCAAGCCATTGCGCAAGCTTTGCATTGATGTAGGCTGGAGCTTTGCGGAAACCCAGTGTCCCTTCTCTCGAAATTCAGGGTATCGTTCATCAGCCTACGGACTGGTGTGATTTAGCATCGAAAAGGGGAAAGTGCCCCCTAGCTATCTGTGTCATCTCGTTTGTATTGTTCTCAGGATTCCATAATTTAAGGGATGTATGTCTCAAAATATACTTTAAAGATAAATTAATATACTAGACTATAAAGCTATTCAAAAAATAAAAATAGATAGGCCTAAAGTCAGATGATGAACTATCACATCAACCATCATTTACAAAAATTCTGCCGCGAGACTCCTGATATTCTGGGCTGCGCAATGATTGATTTAGAAGGCGTGATCACTGCCTCTGTCTTAAGTCGAAAAATCGATGAGGACTTGATTGGGGGAATGAGTTCTTCGATGTTAGGGATCGGCGAAAGGATATCGGCCGAGCTGATGGATTCGGATTTAGAACAGGTTTATGTTCGTTCCCCTAATGGCTATGTGATTCTCAACGCAGTCGGCGATCAAGCTTTGTTGCTGGTCCTGGCTGCGAAGCGGGCCAAGCTTGGCCTGGTATTCATGGAAATACAAAGGACTGTGGAAGAGCTACAAAAAGCCGTAGAAGCCGAAAAATGGCTGAGTTGAAATACCTATGGCTAAACATTATCAGCAATAAATTTGAGTGTCCATATATACAGCTTTTATTAGCCGGAAACGAGCTAATTTTGTGGCAATACTGCCATTTTGCGCCTTTATCCGGCAGTTAGATAGAGCGTCCAAAGAGGGTGACTTGGCTCAAACATCACGATCTGATTTTTTGCCAGCGCTCATGCATCGATAAAACCTGAAGAGGAAATAATAATGACTATTGAAGAAAGGGTTGCAAATCAATATAAAAATATCGATGTTGGGAATGCTCTTAGCATTGTACGTCCTACTCTGGGTAATAATGCCGGTGTGGCTTTGTATCGCTTGCTGCGGCTGGTTGCATTGGAAGATATTATTGGTAGAGGAGCGGCCGGGGCGGCTTATCTGGCAGGAAAAAAACTCGGCATGTCATTGGGGCTGACCCAACTAGAAGATTTTCTTCAATTATGCAAGGATCTGAATATCGGGATCATTGAAGTGCCCCTGGCCACAGAAAACAAAATTCATGTCGATGTTTATGAATGCGTTACGTGCAGCGGCCTGGAGACGGTAGGGCGTCCTATTTGTCATTTCGAAGGCGGATTGATTGCCGGTGCAGTTCAGACTATTACTGGCCGCAATGTTCGAGCTCATGAGGTAACATGCATTGGCGGCTTAGGCGACGAAACCTGCGGGTTTGATCTGGAGATCAGCTGACGCGTAAGGGATACAGTTCCGGAAACACTCCTGAAAATGCCGTCCGCACTAACTCATAGCGAGTAGCCCGGATGCAACGCAGTGGAATCCGGGGGAGCGGTGCGCAGTTCCCCGGATTACGCAAAGCTTCATCCGGGCTACGCTTCAATCTGATTCGTTCAACGAACCTTCCAAACCCTAAGCTTCCGCCCCTTGATCGTCCCCTCCGCCAATTGCTTGACCGCCTGATTGGCCATGCCCCGCTCGATGGCGACATAAGAGTGATTGTCGGTAATATCGATTTTGCCGACATACTTGCCTTCAATCCCCGCCGCGCCGGTCAACGCGCCCAGGATATCGCCGGGCCGGATTTTGCTTTTCCGCCCGCCGTCGATGCAAAGGGTCGTCATCGGCGCCGTAAGTTCCACTTTTGTAGCCGGTGGCAAGGCGGCGATATCCATATAAGTGACCGGATGTTGCTGATAATCCTCGATCGCGTTGATTCTATGGGCATCTCTGGGGCTATACAGGCTCAACGCCAAACCTTCCTTCCCGGCCCTGCCGGTGCGGCCGATACGGTGGATATAGACTTCGGGCTCGTAGGGGATTTCATAATTGATCACCATCTCCAAGTCCTTGATGTCCAGGCCGCGCGCGGCGACGTCGGTGGCGATCAACAGCGGGCAGCTTTTGTTGGTGAACAGCAATAATACGCGGTCGCGGTCTTTTTGTTCCAGATCGCCGTTCAATACCAAGGCATGCTGGCCATGTTTTTCGAGCGCGTCCGCGACCTCTTGGCACTGGGCTTTGGTGTTGCAGAAAATGACCGCCGATTCGGGGCGGTAATTGGCCAGCAACGTGACTAAATGCTTACTTCTTTCCGCATGGCTGATTTCAAAAAACAATTGCTCGATCGGATTGTCCCGGTGCGTGATTTCGACTTTGACTTCGACCGGATTTTTTTGAATGCCGGCGCTCATTTTTTTGATTTCGTCGGGATAAGTCGCCGAGAATAATAACGTTTGCCGGTCTTTCGGCGTGGCCTTGATGATCTTGATGATGTCGTCGTAAAAACCCATGTCCAGCATGCGGTCGGCTTCATCCAGCACCAGCGTGTTGATTTGGTCCGGATTCAGGGTGCCTTTGTCCAGATGCTGTTGAATCCGCCCCGGCGTGCCGACCACGATATGCGGGCTGTGCTGTTGCAGCGACTCGTATTGCGGACGAATCGGCGTGCCGCCGCACAGGCTCAGTAATTTAATGTTCGGGATGAAGCGGGCGAGGCGGCGAATTTCCTTACTGACCTGATCGGCGAGCTCGCGGGTCGGGCAGAGAATCAGCGCCTGGACACTATAATCCTGTGGATCGAGCCGGGTTAAGAGGCCGATGCCGAAGGCGACGGTTTTGCCGCTGCCGGTCTTGGCCTGGGCGATCAGGTCCTGGCCTTTTAAGATGGCGGGCAGGCTGGCCTGTTGAATCGGCGTCATTTGCTGGTAGCCCAGCGAGTCGAGATTGGCGCGCAGCGCGGGACTTAATAGATCGGGAAAATGGGATATGGACACGAATGAAGAATCTCAAAGAGAGAAAAAACAGCTATCATAACAGATAAGGCCTGCCCGATTTTTGTCTGCGGCGAGTCGATGCCTTTATTTTCAAGATAAACGTCCGGAGTTACGGTAAAGCTTGTTTGATTCGGACAACGATTAACAATCCGACCGTTCGATTGCGATAGGCCGATTGTTTTCTACAAAAGGCAAAGGATCTGGTCGAGTGATTTAACTAACCGATTGCTTCGAAAAGGCTCCGGTAGATTCGCGATCCGAAATCGGAGCTTTCGTGCATTATTCGGCTATTTTAACAAGCCAGCCGCCCGAGCCTTTACAACGGTTTTGACCTTCGGCAGCAATGTCAACCCTGGCGTATGTGCCTTTGATTTGCGCGGGCAGCGTTCCGCTTACCGTAATATCGCCGGCTTTTTCGGACGCGGTTTTGACCGGAATCGGCAGCCCCTTTACGGTCGCCTTGATGCTATCCGGATAAGTGTTAGGCGACGCAGTAAAAGAAAAGCCAGACCCAGCCGCAACCTCGGTATTCTCAGCCGGAACAAAGTCGCTGAATTTGGGTTTGACGCAGGCTTTCGAGCTACCGCCGCTTCCATAAGCCTGGCAAGTGCCGCTAATCAGCATTAGAATCAAAAAACGGATAAAATGATCTCGTTTCATCGTCAAGCCTCCTCGTTATTATCACTTTGAACTATGTAAAATAACGGGTTTCGGACGATTGTCAAATCGGATGGAATTCCGAATCGAAATGTGGCCGCAAACAACTTCTCCCGCAAGAAGATCGTAAGATGATGGAGTGGTCAGATAAAGGCTGAAGAATTTACCATGCGGTCAACCCTAAACATTTACCGCATTACCTTGCCATAAGATTATTCATAATCGACGCCATCAAAATAAGCACATTTAGCAGGCAAATCTTGGGCGACCAAATTCGGCCACTGACAGTTGGCGTACGCCCTTGAAGGGCGGGTTTATGTGACATCGCGGTCGGTGATGAATGATTGAATCTGAATGATATTCAGTTGAGGGCAACATGTACATTTTGTGCGGGATCCCGTTGAGACAAAATGATTTTGAAAGGTATTCTTGTCGACTGAGATTGAAACGAGTATAAGATAATCATTGTTAGATAACGCCTGTAAGAGGGCTTTGAACCGCCCTGGGTTTGATGGAGGCTTCAACTTTTGAGAAGATGAAGCTATGAAAGAGAAAACCACAAACCATTATTCACCCGAATTTCGGGAACGAGCGGTTCGCTTGGTGCGGG
>NZ_JAXUHN010000038.1:0-10161 GCF_035916875.1 Methylomicrobium sp. Wu6 | reverse complement strand
TTTGGAACTGAAAGCCGCCTTTAGGCGGCTATTGAACTGGGGCCGCGTTAGCGACCCCACGTACCGCTTTGAGCGGTTCACAACATAAAGCCCCCGGCTTTGCCGGGGGATATTTACTAGAAATTTTGGGTGCCTGAATATTACGGATATCTCCCTATGATCGTCGTATTGCTCGGAACCCTGCTTTTTTTAGTCCTGGCTATTTTGCAAGCGGCCTGGAATGAAATCGAGGGACGAATTTTAGCGGCGCAACGGGCTTGCACTGTCAGTGGGCAGTATTCGACGAATATTTTGGCCGGCATGATGAATTATTCGCTCAAAACCTATATCGAAGTACCGGACGAAGAAAGGAGGAGCGTCAGCACCAGGGATTTGCTCAGAAGCCGAACCCGATTTGCCGCCCCGTAAAACGCTTGACACCTATGAAATCGGCCGACGACTTTATCAAACACTACAGCAATAATTTGGCGACGATTCTGCATGATCTGGAGCCTGACCGGAAAGCCTTGCTGGCCCTGTTTTGGACAGGCATCATATTCCTGGTTGCGAGCGTGCCCGGATTCGTGTGGGCGTTACACTCAAATCAAGCGATTTATTTACTGGCGTCCGCGCCGTTTGCGATCGTTGCGGTTTATCGGTTTTATCGTTTCAGTCAAAAGAAGCGGGCCTATGCGGCTGAATTCAAGGGTTGCACGATTCGCGGGTTGGCGGCATTGATCGATCCGCATCTCGATTATCTTCCCCACCACTATATCGACGAACAGGATTACCATGAATCCGATATTTTCAGAAGCGGGATCGACCGTTATCGCGGCGACGATCTGGTCGAAGGCGCGCTCGGCGCGACCCGTTTCCGCTTCTCCGAACTCGTTCACGAGGAAAAGCACGAAACGACCGATTCGAAAGGACGTAAACAAACGCACTGGGTGACCATCTTCAAGGGCATTTTTTTTATTGCCGATTTCAACAAGCACTTTCAGGGCAAAACTTATGTCGTGCCCGATGCGCGGGGCAGCCTTTCGGGTTTAGGGAAGTTATTCGAAAAATGCAGTTCAGGCCGCGGCGATATCGTCGAACTCGAAAATCCCGAGTTTGAGAAACTGTTTACCGTCTATGGCACCGATCAGGTCGAAGCACGCTATATCCTGTCGCCGTCGCTGATGGAACGGCTGGTCAATTTCAGGAATAAGGCCAGTACCCGAGTGCACATTGCTTTCATTCATTCGAAATTGTACGTGGCCCTGCCGGTCAATAAAGATCTGTTCGAGCCGAAGATTTTTTCGAGCAGTGTGCAGTCCGGCTATTTGCGGGATTATTTCCGTTACCTGGCGCTGGTCGCAGGGATTGTCGACGACCTGAATCTGAATCTGAGGATTTGGAAGAAAGTTTGACAATGTTACCGTTCCCACGCAGTCTGCGCGGGAACGGTTCCAACGGTGCAATCAAACCGCGTTCTTGATCCGCTCGAGCGCTTTTTCGAGATTCGCCATGCTGGTCGCAATCGAAATCCGGATATGGCCCGGTGTGCCGAACGCGGATCCCGGCACCAGCGCGACGCCCGCCTGTTCGATCAAATATTCCGAAAAGGCCAGGTCGTCGTCGATGCCGTCGAGCCGCGCGAGCAGTTTTTCGATATTCGGGAACACATAAAAGGTGCCGTCGGTTTCGATGCAGTCGATGCCGTCGATCTTGTTGAACTCGGCCACCACATAATCATGGCGCTTCTTGAATTCGACGCACATGTCGTTGATGAAGCTTTGATCGCCGGTCAGCGCGGCTTCGGCGGCGACCTGCGAGATCGAGGTCGGGTTCGAGGTGCTTTGCGACTGTACGGTGGTCATCGCCTCGATCAGGTCGGCGGGACCCGCCGCATAGCCGATACGCCAGCCGGTCATCGAATAGGCCTTCGAGACGCCGTTCATCACGACGGTGCGGTCGTACAGATCCGGATGCGCGTTCAAAATGTTCGCAAACGTGCCCGGCTTCCAGAGAATATGCTCGTACATGTCGTCGGTCGCGATGATGATGTCCGGATATTCCTTCAATACGTCGCCGAGCGCCTTCAGTTCGTCGAGCGTGTAGGCGATGCCGGACGGGTTCGACGGGCTGTTGATGAAGATCAGGCGGGTCTTCGGCGTAATCGCGGAGCGCAACTGCTCCGGGGTGATTTTGAAACGCTGTGCCTGCGTGGTTTCGATGATCACCGGCACGCCGTCCGCGAGCAGCACCATGTCCGGATAGGATACCCAGAACGGGGCAGGGATGATTACTTCGTCACCCGGATTCAGAAGTGCCTGTGTCAGGTTGAACGAGCTTTGCTTGCCGCCGCATGACACCAGCACTTGTTTCGGCTGGTAGTCGAGACCGTTATCCTTTTTGAACTTATCGATAATCGCTTTCTTCAAACTCGGAATGCCGTCAACTGCGGTATATTTGGTGAAACCTTTCGCCAATGCCTGCACGGCCGCCGCCTTGATGTGTTCGGGCGTATCGAAATCAGGTTCGCCCGCGCCGAGTCCGACGATATCCTTGCCGGCCGCGCGCATTTGCGCGGCCCGGGCGGTAATCGCCAAGGTCGGTGAAGGTTTGACTGCCTGAACTCTGTTGGATAGTTTGATGCTCATGTTCCGCCGTGTAAAATCAATGTCAAAAATTGCCGTGAATTATACTCCATGTGCCGTGGCTTGCTAATAACCCGTTGCCAAAAAAACGGTTTTTGAGAAATATCGAGTGAAGAAAGAATTTAAAATCCATAGCCGCTTTGAACCGGCCGGCGATCAACCGGCCGCGATCGAGAAACTGACCGAAGGCCTGAACGACGGCGAAGTGCATCAGACTTTGCTCGGCGTGACCGGTTCGGGCAAGACCTTTACGATTGCGAACGTGATCCAGAAAGTCCAGCGCCCGGCGATGATCATGGCGCCGAATAAAACTCTGGCCGCGCAGCTCTATGGCGAGTTTAAAGAGTTTTTTCCGGAAAACAGCGTCGAATATTTCGTCTCGTATTACGACTATTACCAGCCGGAAGCCTATGTGCCGGCTTCCGACACCTTTATCGACAAGGACGCCTCGCTGAACGAGCACATCGAGCAGATGCGATTGTCCGCCACCAAGGCCTTGATAGAACGCGAGGACACGATTGTCGTGGCGACCGTGTCCGCGATCTACGGCTTGGGCGAACCGGAATCCTACTTTAAGATGGTGCTGCATCTGGTCAAGGGCGACATGATCGATCAGCGCGCGATCATCCGCCGTCTGACCGAAATGCAATATACGCGCAACGATGTCGACCTCCGCCGCGCGACTTACCGGGTGCGCGGCGATGTGATCGACATCTATCCGGCCGAATCCGACTCGCAAGCCTTGCGGGTCGAACTGTTCGACGACGAAGTCGAACGCCTGTCGCTGTTCGATCCGCTGACCGGCGAAATCGTGCGCCATGTCGCGCGTTATACAGTCTATCCGAAGAATCACTATGTGACGCCGCGCGAGCAGTTGCTGGAAGCTGTCGACAAGATCAAGGTCGAACTGAAACAGCGCCTGGAGCAACTGCGTTCGCTCAATAAACTGGTCGAGGCGCAGCGTCTTGAGCAACGCACGCTGTTCGACATCGAGATGATCATCGAGATGGGCTATTGCTCCGGCATCGAAAACTATTCGCGCTATTTGTCCGGCCGCGGCCCCGGCGAGCCGCCGCCGACGATGTTCGATTATCTGCCCGACAACGCGATCATCGTGATCGATGAAAGCCATGTCACGGTGCCGCAAATCGGCGCGATGTACAAGGGCGATCGCTCGCGCAAGGAAACGCTGGTCGAATACGGTTTTCGGTTGCCGTCCGCGCTCGACAACCGGCCGTTGACTTTCGACGAATTCGAACTGAAGTCGCCGCAGCGGATTTATGTGTCGGCGACTCCGGGTCCTTACGAAAAAGCGCATTCCGGCGTATTCGTCGAACAGGTCGTGCGGCCGACCGGTCTGCTCGATCCCGAGGTTGAGGTGCGCCCGGCGACGACTCAGGTCGATGATTTGCTGTCCGAAATCAACAAACGCGTCGATCTGCAGGAACGGGTCCTGGTTACCACGCTGACCAAACGCATGGCCGAGGATTTGACCGAATACCTCAGCGATCACGGCATCCGCGTGCGCTATTTGCATTCCGATGTCGAAACGGTCGAGCGCGTCGAAATCATCCGCGATCTGCGCCTCGGCCAGTTCGACGTGTTGGTCGGCATCAATCTGCTGCGCGAAGGCCTCGACATCCCCGAGGTGTCGCTGGTCGCGATTCTCGACGCGGATAAGGAGGGCTTCCTGCGCTCGACCGTATCGCTGGTGCAGACGATCGGCCGTGTCGCCCGCAACGTGCGCGGCAAGGCGATCCTGTACGCGGACCGGATCACCAAATCGATGCAGCAGGCGATCGAGGAAACCGAGCGTCGTCGCGAAAAACAATACCGATTTAACGAAGCGCATAATATTACGCCGGCGACCATTTATAAATCGGTCACCGACATCTTGCAGACTGCGATACCAGGCTCCGGCCTTGCGATCCCGAGCACGCAAAAACGCGTGGCCGAAGCGGCCGCGCCTTATAAACCGATGACCCCAAAGCAACTGGCGAAAAAAATCAAACAGCTCGAGGATGCAATGTATCAGCATGCGAAAGATCTGGAATTCGAGCAAGCGGCGAAAATCCGCGACGAACTGAAGCTCTTGCAGGAGCAGGTGCTGGTATAGGAAATGCCGCAGGATCCGTTAATCGATTGCCTTGGCGATTCGCAACGGACCAACCTTGTCGATGTTTCCGCACGGCGAATTTTTTCCGCCGAGCTTTGCTGGCGCTCCTGGCTTGAAATCCGTTTCGGCAGTTGCTGCCGCCGGCAAAGCCATCCGCCAGCGATCAACATGTAGTAAAGGTTGCCGGGGGCTGTTGCATATGGCTTTAACTCGGAAATAATTAAAACGTCACAAGGCCGAATCTATAGCTTCTCTAACTTGCGTCTTATAATGAAGGTTTCCCGTGTCATGTCGCTATTGCTGACCTATTTGCTGATCCTGCTGGCGGTGTTTTTGCTGCAGCGGAAAATGATGTATTTCCCGGCACGCTTTTCGCGGGCGCAGCAGGATGAACTGATGGCGGATTTAAAATTGCAGCCGTGGCCGCCAGGCGGCGAACGGCGCGGGATGATCAGCCAGATGTCTTTGGGCGATGCGAAAGGCACGGTGCTGGTTTTTCATGGCAATGCGGGCGCCGCGTTGCATAGGGCTTATTATATCGACGCATTGCAAAGCCTGGGATACCGCGTGATAATCGCCGAATATCCGGGGTATGGCGCGAGGAGCGGATCGCCTTCCGAAGCGGCGCTGGTTGAGGACGGCATTGCGACCGCGAAAATAGCCCGGCAGGCGTTTAAAGAGCCATTATTTTTGTGCGGAGAGTCTTTGGGCAGCGGCGTCGTGGCAGGAATCATCGCCTCGCATGAGGTGCCGATTAAGGGGTTGTTGTTGATCACGCCGTTTGATTCGATGGTCAGGGTGGCTCAGCATCATTACTGGTTTTTGTTGGCTCGATGGCTAATCCTGGATAAATTCGACAACGTTGCCAAGTTTCGAGATTTTACGGGTCGCATCGCTGTGATTATGGCCGGGCAGGATGAGGTGATACCGAACCGGCGCACATTGGCCTTGTTTGAGGCATTGCCGGAGCAGCGGAAGAAACTCTGGCGTTTCGAAAACGCGGGTCACAATTCGCTCCCCCTGGAGCCTTGGCGTCCGTGGTGGCGGGAAGCGATGGAGTTTATCGACCGCTGAGCGAGCCTAACGATAACCCGTTTTAACATGGGGGGAAACATGCCGAACGTATTGCGGACAGTCAGCCGGACGATAAGTCATGGAGGGGTTTCCCTGCCGACTTTTCTCTACGGCACGGTCTGGAAGGAGGCCGAAACCGAAATCTTGACGTCCCTGGCGATCGAATCCGGTTTTCTGGGCATCGATACCGCGAATCAGCGCCGCCATTATTATGAAGAAGGCGTCGGTAATGCGGTTCGGCGAGAGCTGGACGAACGGCACTTGCAGCGCAAAGATCTTTTTCTGCAAAGCAAATTCACCTATGCGGCTAGCCAGGATCACCGGCTTCCTTACGATCCTAAGGCCGGCTACACCGCGCAGGTCGAGCAATCTTTGCGAAGTTCGCTGGCACATCTCGATACGTCCTATCTGGATTCGTATCTGTTGCATGGGCCTGCTTCAAGCCGGGGCCTGACCGAGGCCGATTGGGAAGTCTGGCGCGCGCTCGAAAATTTGCAGAGGGAGGGTTTCGTCAAACTGATCGGTATTTCCAATTGCTCGCTGGAGCAGTTGCAATGGCTGCTCGAAAAAGCCCAAATCCAGCCCGCGTTCGTGCAAAACCGCTGCTATGCGCACAGGCGCTGGGACGCCGAAATCCGGATGCTGTGCCGCGCCAACGACATCATCTATCAGGGCTTCTCGCTGTTGACCGCGAATTCGGCGGTGCTGAATCGCCGCGAAATGCAGGAGATCGCTAGACGGCATTGCTGCACCGTAGAGCAGGCCGTGTTCCGATTCGCCTTGCAATCCGGGATGATTCCTCTGACCGGAACGACGAGCAAACAACATATGCTGGAGGATTTGTCGGTTTATCATATCGAGCTGGACGACGAAGAAATGGCCGTGATTGAGGGTATTGCCATTTGAGCCAGTTTATGCCGGCAAGACTGCTTGCTAAACAAAAAGGTATGAGGCACCTCAACTTATTTGCATCATTCACTTTTGGATAATTTGTGAGATTGGTCATCGCCCTGGGCGGCAATGCGCTCTTGCGTCGCGGCGAAGCACCGACTTCCGAAAATCAGCGCCGCAGCATCAAAATAGCCGCAGAAGCCTTGGCTTCGCTCGCTCGGCTGCATGAACTCATCATTACGCACGGCAACGGCCCCCAGGTCGGCTTGCTGGCGCTGCAAAGCGCTGCCCATCAACCGGTTGAAGGATATCCGCTGGATATTCTCGATGCCGAAACGGAAGGCATGATCGGCTATCTGATCGAACAAGAGTTGGCCAATTTATTGCCCTCGCATCGGTTGTGCGCCACCTTGCTGACGCAAATCGAGGTCGACGCGAACGATCCGGCTTTTCAGTCTCCAAGCAAGCCAATCGGGCCGGTATACGTAAAGGCCGTCGCCGAACGGTTGGCGCAAGAGCGCGGCTGGAACATCGCGAAGGATGGCGAACATTACCGGCGCGTGGTTGCTTCTCCTTGGCCGCGGAGGATTCTGCAACTCGAGGTCATTAAGCTGTTGGTTGCTTGCGGCATCGTCGTTATTTGCGCGGGCGGCGGAGGCATACCGGTCGCGCGGGACGATGATGGCCGTTTACATGGCATCGAAGCGGTGATCGACAAGGATCTGGCCAGCGCGCTGCTCGCTCGCGAACTTGGCGCCGACATGTTGATGATGCTGACCGATGTCGATGCGGTTTATCAGGATTGAGGAACGCAGGAAGCTCGCGCGCTGCGTTGCATTTCGCCCGGCGCGGTCCGGCAAATGACATTCGCCGCAGGATCGATGGCTCCGAAAGTGGCGGCCGCCTGCGAGTTTGCCGAAAACGAGGGCGGCATCGCCTGCGTCGGGCAACTCCAGGATGCGGCCGCGATCCTGGCCCGCACCGCCGGCACGTACATTAGCGCGGAGATCGACGGAATCGATTGGTGGGTTTGATAGTATCGTATTAATCCGAGAGTAAATTTTTCTGTTTTAGAAAATCCTCGATCAACCCGCTCAACAACGGCTTGCCCATTTCCGCGAATTCGTAACTGGCGCGAACGACCGGTTTGTTGATTTCGATCAACGCGGCCAGATCGCACGGCGTCGCGCTCACGACGACATCGGCCGCGGCCGCATCGATCGTTTTTTTCAAGGCCTGCAGCTGCCGTGGAGAATAACCGACGGACGGCAGCACCTTGCCGATATGCGGGAAGTGGCGATACACCTCGGCTATCTCGGCGGCAGCGAAATCCCGCGGATCGACAATCTCCGCGGCCTGTGCTTCTACTGCCGCGACATAACCCGCGCCATAGAGGCATGTCGCCATGCGTGATGGTCGGGCCGTCTTCGACCACCAGCACCCGTTTGCCGCGCACCTTGTCCGGCTCGTTCAACCGCACGATCGACGCCCCGCGCAACACCGGCGCGCGGGGATTCTGTTGCCGCACGGCTTCGGCGACGCGCTGCACATCGGCATTCGCGGCCGAATTGACCTTGCCGATCAGAATAATGTCAGCCATTCGCAGTACCGATTCGCCGGGATGATGCGAGGCTTAGTGGCCCGGCCGTAACGGATCGGCCAGAACGATCAGCAGATCGGGCCGGATGAACGAAAAATCATTATTGCCGCCGTCCCAAAGAATCACATCGGCTTCTTGTTCGGCGAGCGCGACGATCTCGGCATAATCGATGCCCGCAAAAACCACGTTGCCCACGGCCAGATGCGGTTCGTATTCTTCGCGCTCCTCTACCGTACAATTGGCCGCATCGAGATCGGCGCGGCAGGCAAAGCGCTGCACCGCCTGTTTTGCCAGATCGCCGTAAGGCATCGGATGTCTAATCACCGCGACTTTCAGCCCATGCGCCTTCAACAATTTCGACAGCCAACGCGCCGTTTGCGATTTGCCGCAGCCGGTGCGCACCGCGCAGCAGGCAATCACCGGCACGGAAGCCTGAAGCATCGTTCTGTTTGGTCCCAGCAGCGTGAAATCCGCGCCTTGGGCCAGCGCAATGGAGACCTTGTGCATCACTTGGCTGTGCGGCACGTCGCTGTACGAGAAAATCACTTGATCGATCCGATGCGTTCGGCATAAGGCCTCGAGTTCCGCTTCTTCAACGATCGGAATGCCCTTCGGATAATATTGACCCGCCAACGCAGGCGGATAGCGGCGGCCCGCAATATCCGGAATTTGCGCGACGGTGAAGGCGACGACTTCGCTGGCCGGATCGTCCCGATACACCGTGTTGAAATTATGAAAATCGCGTCCGGCGGCGCCCATAATCACGACTTTTGTGCGTTGTTTCGTATCGGGCATAGAAGGTTTGTCCTGACAGGCTGATCGGAGAATCGAGTGCGGTAAATCATCTCTCCCATTATAATGGCTGATAGGTTGATTGAAGGTTATTTACAAGGGCGCATTTCCTCGGGAATACCCTTGAAATTTTTGATAGCCGTGTCGATCCCGGCTAAGGGCAATGCGAGGAGCCCAATGTTCAAATAGCTTTATCGTTTTCGCACCCTTGACACAACGTCAAGACGCTTCAAAGGCACTCCATGAAAAATCGCTACCTTTCCAACCGCATGATACGAATCGGTCTCGCGCTGGTTATTTTCGGCTGGGGGCCGCTGCTCGCGATTATTGCGCTGGCTTCCTTGCAACTATGGCCCGACCCGGACCCAAATCCGATCGGGCCGGGACTGTTGTTCTTTGTGACGTCCTGGCCTGCAATCATCTGTCTGGCGATTGGGTTTGCGCAAGCCGGGCGTAAGCCATGACATGTTGCAATTTAATCTGGGGGGCGTTTACAGAGTTCGAGCCGGGTACGGCCATGCAACCGAGAAGTTTTTATGAAAGAAACCATCAAGTGGTTCGATCCGCGCGCGGAGTTCTACACCACCGAAAAATGCTTCATCATCGAATTGTCCAATGCGCCGGATGATCCGGAGGTATCGATTGCCAGGGCGCGTGTGGCGCCCGGGGTCACTACCCGTTGGCACCGACTCAACGGAACTGCGGAGCGTTATGTGATTCTTGAGGGCAAGGCCTGTGTCGAGGTTGGAGGCCTTGCGCCTCAGGATGTTGAGGCCGGCGATGTGGTGTTGATCCCGCAGTCATGCCGCCAGCGGATTATCAACAAAGGTGACCGGGATTTAATCTTTCTCGCCATTTGCAGCCCTCGCTTCACGAACGAAGCCTACGAAGATATCGACGACGATCTGGATTCAGTCTGAGCGTGTTTCAAATTGTCCGAACGCTCATTTAATTTTCCATCACAGGGTTTAAACCACCGGCTTTAGCCGGTTAGCTTTAGCTTCAATTCTTTCAAAAGCTTGTTGCTAAAAAAAATTGTTGAAAGTTGCATGCAGCGTGTCATGTAG
>NZ_JAXUHN010000037.1:0-14647 GCF_035916875.1 Methylomicrobium sp. Wu6 | reverse complement strand
CAAACATGCGTCATCGTTTTCTGATAGTTCTAATCGGGCAACCCTTGCCAACTCTGTTTCCTGCTGGTTCTAAAAAGCTTTTAGTTTAACGCCAATCAACTTTCTGCGAGACACTTAAGCAAAATTTTAACATGAAGGATGATAACCATGGCAACACATCATG
The DNA here is from genome assembly GCF_035916875.1 of Methylomicrobium sp. Wu6. Taxonomy (NCBI): domain Bacteria; kingdom Pseudomonadati; phylum Pseudomonadota; class Gammaproteobacteria; order Methylococcales; family Methylococcaceae; genus Methylomicrobium; species Methylomicrobium sp. Wu6. Next base: position 14,484 of record NZ_JAXUHN010000037.1, on the reverse strand, counting down.
CGGCTCCTGGAGAAATTGTTGACCTTGCTCATTGGGCGGACGATCTGCACTACGAAAAAACAAAAGCCATTATAGAAACAGAAGAAATAGAATTAGCACGCCTTGTAATACCGAGAGGCAAAATGTTGCCAAATCACAAAGTATCAGCACCTATAATAATTCAATGCATTAAAGGGGATATTGAATTTACCGCCATGGGGACGACACAAGAATTACATTCGGGTCAATTATTCTATCTTAACCCTGGAGAGCCGCATTCGCTTAAAGGGGTGGAAGATGCCGTCATCCTGCTGACAATCCTTTTTGCAGGTTAATTATTTGTAAATACCCTCCAACGACTCAATCAGTATGTCGCTGGTTCCTTGGCGATGAATGCCGCCTTGCGGAAAGTGCTAAAAGAGGCTGATATAGATGGCGAAGATATTCGCGTCGAAGAGTTATCAGGGTATTGGAGATGCCGGTAAAACAGCCGCGAATATTTGCCGGAAAAGAGCGTCAAAATTAACCCGTAAAAAAGATATTATCATATTTTTTAATATTTTCACTTTGGCATTTGATCGGTGAAACGGATTCCGTATTACGCCCGAAGAATAGGCGAGTTCCGTTCATGGATGCGGTTGCAGAAGCTTGGCCACCAACCCGGTCCATCCGGTCTGATGCGACGCCCCTAAGCCTTTGCCATCATCACCGTGAAAATATTCGTGGAATAGCAGATAATCCTTAAAGTGCGGGTCGTTTTGCAGCCTTTGATCGCGACCATGGGCGGGCCTGCACTCATTTTCGTCTTTGCGGAAAATCCGGATCAGCCGCCGAGACAACTCATCGGCTACTTGATTGATAGACAGAAATAGTCCTGATCCGGTCGGGCATTCAATTTTAAAGTCCTCGCCATAGAAGCTGGCAAAACGCCTGAGTGACGTGATCAACAGGTAATTGACCGGAAACCAGATGGGGCCTCGCCAGTTGGAGTTGCCTCCAAACATGGGGGATTCTGCCTCGCCAGGCTGGTAGTTCACACACATCGGCGTGCTGGCGCAGTTCACCACAAAGGGTTGATCATGGTGAGCGCGCGACAGCGAGCGCACGCCATAGTCGGATAGGAACTCAGTCTCGTCCAGCATGCGCTGCAACAGCTTTTTCATACGGTGACCGCGAAGCAGGGATAACAAACGGCGGTCGCCGCGTCCCGGTTCGTTCCAATCGGCGACTAACGCAGCCAGATCGGGGCGGTAATCAAGGAACCATTTTAGACGGCGTTTGAAGTCCGGCAACTTATCCATTAATTCGGGTTCGATGATCTCCACCGCATAAAAAGGAATCAGTCCCACCATCGAACGGACTTTGAGCGGGGTCATTTTCCCGTCGGGGGAACGCAACACGTCATAGAAAAATTGGTCCTCTTCATCCCAAAGACCGATATGCTGATCGCCGCCCATGTTGCTCATTGCTTTGGCGATGTAGAGAAAATGCTCGAAAAACTTGGTGGCGATATCTTCATAAACACGATCATGCAACGCCAGTTCAAGAGCGATACGCATCAAGTTCAGGCAATACATCGCCATCCAACTGGTGCCGTCGGCTTGGTCGATGTGGCCGCCGGCCGGCAACGGGGCGCTGCGGTCGAACACGCCGATATTATCGAGACCGAGGAAGCCGCCCTGGAAGACATTGTTATCGTCGGCATCCTTGCGGTTGACCCACCAGGTAAAATTGATAATCAATTTATGCATGATGCGTTCCAGAAAGTCGAGGTCGCCAACGCCGCCGTTGCCTGGACATTCCGATTTATATACCTCCCATGCGGCCCAAGCATGCACCGGCGGGTTGACGTCGCCCAATTTCCATTCATAAGCGGGCATCTGGCCGTTGGGGTGCATATACCATTCCCGCGTCATCAGCAGCAGTTGGCTTTTGGCGAAGGCGGGGTCGATCATTGCAAAGGTTACGCAATGAAATGCCAGATCCCATGCGGCATACCATGGGTACTCCCAGGTGTCTGGCATGGAAATGATGTCGGCATTATTCAGGTGCTGCCAGTCTTTGTTGCGCCCATGGCGGCGCTGTGGCGGCGGCGGGACGGTTCCGGGGTCGCCTTTCAGCCACTGGGGGATGTCGTAGTAATAGAATTGTTTGCTCCATATCATGCCGGCCAGGGCCTGGCGCTGGATAAGCCTGGCTTCGGCATCCGTGATAGTCGTTTGCAGATCGGCATAGTAGTCGTCCGTCTCGTTGCGGCGCGCGGCGAGCAGGGCGGCGAAATCATTAAAAGGCTGTAAATTCTGGCTTTTGCTCAGACGGAGACGCACTTCCACCTTGCCGTGAGCCGGAACGGAAAAGCTGAAATGTCCCCCCGCCTTGGTTCCATATCGACCTGGGTTGACGGCGTGGCGATTGCCTTGGGTGATGTAGTCATGAAAGGCGTCCTTGAAATAGCCAGCGGTTGGCTGGTTATACAATCGCCCACGATTGGTGTCGTTGTCGCAAAACAGTAACTCGGGATCGCCGTCGATATAGCAATGATAACCGCCCAGCTCTGCGTGCTGAATCACGATGCAGCCGGTTTCGGCGGCGGAAAGAGCCGGGCGGGTTGCGTCGTAGCCCCAGCTCCAGGTATTGCGAAACCAGAGTTGCGGCAGGATATGCAGCGGCGCAACGTCAGCGCCGCGGTTATGCGCGGTAATCGACATTAAGATGTCATCGACGCCAGCCTTGGCATATTCTACGAACACGTCAAAATAACGGTTGTCGGTAAATAGGCCGGTGTCCAATAACTCGAATTCCGGCCTGTCTCTGCCGCGCTTGCGGTTCTCTTCGATCAGCGCCGCATACGGGAATGCCTGTTGCGGATACTTGTACAACATTTTCAGGTAAGAGTGGCTGGGCGTTGCATCGAGATAATAATAAAGCTCCTTGACGTCTTCGCCGTGATTGCCTTCGCTATTGGTCAAGCCGAACAAGCGTTCCTTGAGGATCGGGTCCTGTTCGTTCCATAGACCCAAGCCGAGACATAATCGCTGCTTTTCATCGCAGAAGCCCGCGATTCCGTCCTCGCCCCAACGATAGGCGCGGCCGCGGGCCTGATCGTGGCTAAAATAGTTCCAGGCTTCGCCGTCTTTGCTGTAATCTTCGCGCACCGTGCCCCATTGTCGCTCGCTCAGATACGGCCCCCATAATCGCCATGCCGCCTCACCGCTATCTTGTGCCAGCATTCGCTGTTTTTCAGCGCTGATACGGCTGCGTTTGTCAGCCTCCGATTGGGATTTATTGTTTGGATTTAGCATGTTACTCCTACTCTATCGGGTCTGCGTGCTTTATTCCGGGAGCGCTTCTTCGTGCTAAAACGTATAGTTTCGTACGGATTATCAAAAATTTATTTTGTTTCGTAAGCCTATTATACGCCCCCCAATCTGGTTCAAACTGATGGAGATGCATGATTAACCCAAGAACCCTGATCCGCGCCCTGGACAAACATTGGGAAGCCGTCGAGCGCATCGTTGCCTTGGGGCAGCGCAACCAGCGCAATTTGATCGAAACGGCGGCCGAATTCAATTTCGCGTTGATTTTCGCCTCGCCCGAGCCGCAAATCACTGCCCGCTATTGCGTCCCGATCGGCACTCACAACGGCAAGAATCACATCAGCCGACTGAGCTGGCAAATCCTGGAACCGCTCGGCGAGAGCGGCCCATGAACGCTCTCGCCGAAGTCCTCCAGCGCCTGCTCGACAGCCGCGAAGCGCTGACCGCATCGGCCTTTACCCCGAGTCAGCGCAAGTTGCTGGAACAATTCGCCCTGAGTACCCGGCAAATCGATATCGGCAAGCAAGGCCGCAGCACACTTTACCGAATCGTCAATCGAACCAGCCTGGTTGCTTACCTCCAACAGCAACAGCCGCTGGCTGAAGATGAGTTGCCGTCCGAGATTCCTGCGCGCAGCAAAAACATAGGTAGGCATCGCGACAGCAAAAAAGGAAAGTCAGAGCATGAATCCAGCTATTTACTGCTCAAAGCCTGGGATGAGCAGGTCGTTTGGCGACAAGCAGACAAAACGTTAAATCTGGCGGAATAGACCGAAGGTTTCGGCGTTGCCGCGCTCAAAATCAGCCGCCATGCCGGATGGACAAGTAACCGCCCTCTGTTGTTGGTCGAAAATCAGGCGCTATTCGATTGCTGCGACTGGTTGCCGGCGGATTTCAACGGCAGCCTGGTCTATTATGCCGGCCAGTTATCGGAGATATTGCTGCAATGGCTGGCAACCGCAAAGCGCGCGGATGAGGTCACGCTGTTTCCGGATTACGACGGCATCGGCCTGTCGAATTACGTCCGCTTGCTCAGCGCCTTGCCTCCCGCTACCCGTTTGCATTTTTATTGGCTGCCGGATTGGCAGAGCAAAATCGCTCGATTCGGCAATCATGACGTCTGGATAAAAACCCGAGGCCAATTTGAAACGGCGATGGCACGGCTGAAGGATATGAATGCGCTAACCGATGACTTCAAAATACTTGCAACTTTATCGCAAACCCATGGCAAAGCGCTGGAACAGGAAGCGATTTGGTTGTGAGGTTTTTGATCAGCCTTATCCAACAAATTCTCTACTTTTTTCATCCAGGGAAAGTACGAGCTTGCGGGCTCCCGCGTAACATCGGCCAGTAAAGACGCGTCCGCCGATGCCAACCCCTTGTTTGATAAGGAAGCGGATGCGTTTCGAGCGGCTTGATGTGATGGGCGTGCGATACATTCGGTAAAGCGGTCCCGGTGTCCTGGCAAAAAAATCAATTATCCATATCCAGCTTTTTCAGGCGATACCGGAACGAGCGGAAAGACAATCCGAGTTGTTTGGAGGCCGCCGTTTTGTTCCATTTATTTTCTTCGAGCGCCTGCAGAATCACTTTCCTTTCGATCGCTTCCAAATAATCTTCAAGCGATCCTTGGCAAGGATCGTAGCGGTGCTCTTTTTGATGATTCGGAGCCGAGATGCCGATTGGCAGATTCAGGTCGTCCACTTCGATGCACTTACCATCATACAATGCGAGCGCTCTTTCGAGGATGTTTTCGAGTTCGCGGATATTGCCCGGAAAGCCGTAGCATTGCAGTGCTTCAATCGCCGCAGGCGAAATGTCCGGTTTGTTCGCTTGCGGCTGCCCGGCCAGTTTGGACAGGATATGCTCGACCAGCGCGGGCACGTCGGCCGCGCGTTCGCGCAACGGCGGCACATTCAGATCAATCACATTGATCCGATAAAACAGGTCTTGCCGGAAACTGCCGTTTTGCACCATGTCGGCCAAATTCCGGTGTGTTGCGCTGAGCAGTCGAACATCGACAGGGATTTCTTGTTGTTCGCCGACCGGGCGTATCTTTTTTTCCTGAATCGCACGGAGCAGTTTGACCTGCAATGCAGCCGGCAGGTCGGCGATTTCGTCGAGAAACAGCGTGCCGCCGTCAGCAGCCTGAAACAGCCCTTTTTTATCACAGACCGCGCCGGTAAAGCTGCCTTTCTTGTGTCCGAAGAACTCGCTTTCCATCAATTCGTGCGGAATCGCGCCGCAGTTGATCGCGATGAAAGGCTTGTCGCTGCGGGTGCTCTGCTGGTGTATCAGGCGCGCGACCAGTTCCTTGCCCGCGCCCGATTCGCCGTGAATATAGACCGGCGCCTGGCTGCGTGCAAGCTTGGCGATTTTGGAGCGGATTTCGCGCATCACAGCCGACTCGCCGAGCAGGGTATGGCGCGTGCGGCGGTCCTTGATCGGCTCCTGTTCGGTAAATTTGAGCGCGTTGCCGACCAGCTGCCTCAACGCGAGCAGATCGATCGGCTTGGAGATGAAATCGAAAGCGCCTTTTTTCATCGCGGTAATCGCGGTGTCCATGTTGCCGTGCGCGGTTATCACCGCGACCGGGAACGGCGCGGCGGAAGTCTGGATGATTTCGACCAGGTCGAGGCCGTCGCCGTCGGGCAATTTCAGATCGGTCAGGCACAGGTCAAACGCGCGTTCCCGCAACAGTTTTTTGGCCTGGCCGAGCGTGCCGGCGCTGCGGGTTTCGACGCCCATACGGTTCAGCGTGATTGCGAGTAATTCGATGATGTCGGGCTCGTCGTCAACGATCAAGACAAAAGGATTTTTCATGTTTCAATGGAATGATTTGTTGGCGTCGCTTAGATAAAGCCGGAAACTGCTGCCCTTGTTCTCGGTTAAATAATAGCCCAACTTGGCCTGATTCAACTCGGCCAATCCCTTACAGATGAAAAGACCCAGCCCGGTGCCTTTGGTCGAGGTGGTGAAAAAGGGCTCGAAAAGATGGCTTAGATGTTCGCGGGCGATGCCCGGCCCATTATCGATCACTTCGATGCAGGGCGACTTTTCCGCTATGAAACTGTGCAGAATGATCGGCCCTTGTTCCGGCTGGCCGTAGATCAAGGCGTTTTGGCATAAATTATCGAGGATTTGCTTCAAATGGCCGGGGTCGATGAACGCAGTTAACGGTTCCTGTTCGATATACAGTCTGAATGTCTTCTGTTCGACCAGATGTTCCAGCGTGAAAGTTTGCAGATAATGCGTCAGCCAGGGTTTAAGTTGGATTATTTCCCGGCGCGAGCCGCTGCGCCGGGAAAGCTGCAAGATGTCCTCAATGATCTGATTGACACGTTTGGAGTTGGACTGAATGATTTCTGTCAGGCGCTGATTCTGCGGCGAAAAATTCGGATTTTCGGAGAGCAGTTGCCCCGCATGACTGATCGCGCTCAGCGGGTTCCGGATTTCATGCGCGATGCTTGCGGTCAACCGTCCCAGCGATGCAAGTTTGCTTTGTTGCACGTGCTGGTTATACAGCGCGATGTCTTCCAGTATCAGCATATAGAAGGCCCGGCCCCCGGTCGGCAACAACATGAAGCGGACGCGGATTTCGGTTTGATTGGCCAGTGTCAGCTGCGACTGATCCAGTTCTTTGTTGTGCTGCCAATCGATGAAATCCTCGGCCAGACGCGTCGAAATATTGCCCAACTGTAAAGGTTTTTTCTCCAACTTCAGCATATTCAACGCCGCGGCATTCGCCAATTGCACGTTTTGCTTTCTGTTGGTAATGATGATGCCGGTTTGCAGATGCTGGATGATGTAGTGGTTCAGTTCTTCCAGATTCGCGATCGTTTGTTGGTGCTGCGTAGCCAGTTCCAAAAGGTTTTCGCTGCGTTTGGCGAGCACATAAAATAATAGCGCTATGGTCAAAAACGCGGCGCCGAGCATCCCCGCGGAGGTATAAGACGTTGTGTAGATGCTGTTGGTAATATCCGCATAAATTTCGTTGGCCAACACCAACAAGCTGGCGATTGCAGCAAAAAACATCGCACAGCGCCCGCCGATCGTAACGCCGCCCGAGGCAACCGAAACGGCCAGCAGAATGCCGATGCCGCTTTTGATGCCGCCACAGGCATGCATGATCAACGTCAGCAGAATGATGTCGGAAAACAGCAGGAATTGCGCCTGGAAACTGTAGGAGGCCAACCGGGAGCGGAATAAGAAGCCCGAGATCAGCGTCAGCAACAAATAAAACTCGCTGCTGTAGTGATATAGCGGCATGTTAAAAGAACCCAGAACCGAAGGCTCGATACGGCCATAATTCAGCGAGATGAAAAGACAGGCCAAGAACAGGCGGTAAACGAAATACACCTTCAGGAGCAGCCAGGCCTGTTTTTCGGGAATGCCATAACCTTTCGAAATCGGGCAAGGATAAATGGTGGATTGATTATTTTCCTGCATGTTCACTAATCTTGATGCTGTTTACCCGGTAATTTATTAGAATATTCGCTAGCAAATAAGCATAGCATTGCCGCACGCAAACTTGCGAAAAATACCCAACCATTATCCCGCGTCATCGGAGCATCAATGAATATTCACGAATATCAGGCTAAACAGCTGTTTCGCAGCTACGGCATTCCGGCGCCCGACGGCAAGCCGGCGGCGTCTCCGCAAGAAGCCGAGCACGCAGCCAGAGAGTTGGGCGGCGAGGGCTGGGTCGTCAAGGCCCAAGTACACGCAGGCGGACGCGGCAAGGCAGGCGGTGTCAAGCTTACGAAAGCGATCAAGGACATCGCCGGTTTGAGCCGCGCGATGCTCGGCAAACGCTTGGTCACTCAGCAAACGGACAGCGTGGGGTTGCCCGTACAGAAGCTGCTGATCGAAAAAACCTATCCGATTAAACGCGAGCTTTATTTGAGCTTGCTGGTTGACCGTAGCACCGAGCGGATGGTGTTCATCGCCTCGGCGGCAGGCGGCATGGACATCGAAACCGTCGCGCATGAAACCCCCGAAAAGCTCATCTCGATCCTTATCCATCCGGCCGCGGGTCTCCAGGCCAATCAATGCCGGAGGTGCGCCTATGCGTTGGGGCTGAAAGGGCCCCAGATAAAGGCGCTGACCGGCATCATGCAGGGCATGTACAAACTGTTTCTGGATAAGGACGCCAGCCAGATCGAAATTAATCCCTTGATCGAAACCGAAGAAGGCGAATTATTGGCGCTCGACGCGAAGATCAATTTCGACGATAACGCGATTGCCGCGCATCCGGATATTCTGGCGCTCCGCGACGCCGAGCAGGAGGACGCGAAGGAAAACAAGGCTCAGCAATACGGACTGAACTATATCACGCTCGACGGCACCATCGGTTGCATGGTCAACGGCGCCGGGCTCGCAATGGCGACGATGGATCTGGTCAAGCTGAAAGGAGGGAAGCCAGCCAACTTTCTCGACGTCGGCGGCGGTACCAATGTAGAAAAGGTCTGCGAGGCGTTCAAGCTGATCTTGTCCGACGGCAACGTAAAGGCTGTGCTGGTCAACATCTTCGGCGGCATCGTGCAATGCGACATCATTGCGAGCGGCATCCTGGCCGCGATTAAACAGGTACACGTCGCGGTGCCGGTCGTGGTGCGCCTGGAGGGCACCAACGCCGAACAAGGCCGCGCGCTTTTAAGTAATACCGGACTCAACTTATATGCCGCCGACGACTTGACGCACGCGGCGGAACAGGTCGTGGCACTGGCGGAGGCGGCAGTATGAGCATCTTGATCGACAAACACACCAAAGTCATTTGCCAGGGCTTTACCGGCAAACAGGGCACCTTCCATTCGCAGCAGGCGCTCGAATACGGTACCCAGCTGGTCGGCGGCGTGACGCCGGAGCGCGGTGGCGATGTGCATCTGGGCCTGCCGGTCTTCAATACGGTCGAGGAAGCGGTCAACGCGACCGGCGCCGATGCGAGCGTGATCTATGTGCCGCCGTTTTATGCGGCCGACGCGATACTCGAAGCGGTCGACGCAGGCATCAAGCTGATTGTCTGCATCACCGAGGGTATTCCGACCCTGCACATGCTGCGCGTGAAGGCCGCGATGGCCGGCACCGGCGCGCTGCTGGTCGGTCCGAATTGCCCCGGTGTGATCACCCCCGGACAATGCAAGATCGGCATCATGCCCGGCAAGATTCACCTGCCGGGCTCGATCGGCATCGTCTCGCGTTCCGGCACGCTGACCTATGAGTCGGTGCATCAGACGACCGGTCAGGGCCTCGGCCAGAGCACCTGCGTCGGCATCGGCGGCGATCCGATCCACGGCATGAACTTTATCGACGTGTTGAGCCGTTTTGAGCAGGACGAGCAGACGAAGGGCATCGTGATGGTCGGCGAAATCGGCGGTGGCGAGGAAGAGGATGCGGCCGACTATATCAAGGCGCACGTGACCAAGCCGGTCGTCGCTTACATCGCCGGCCAGACCGCGCCGCCCGGCAAGCGCATGGGCCACGCCGGCGCGATCGTGACCGGCGGCAAGGGCACGGCGGAAGGCAAGGTCGCCGCCTTGAAAGCGGCCGGAGTCGAGGTGGTCAGTTCGCCGACTGATATCGGGGTGGCAATCGCGAGCCATTTTAAATGACGGTGATGATGACAACCGGCAATTCAAGATTGATGCAAGAACAAGGGATAGGATGAGTTGGCAAGATTATCTGCCGGGCGACATTGCAGAGCTTTATGAGGTGCATGATTATAGGCATGCGGCGGCAATTCTCAAAAACGAGTTTCCTGTAGAGTTCGATGAGATTTGTGCGGCGTTGCGCGCATTTAGATTAACCGAGCAAAACGTCAAGGAGCCAGGTGGCAGCGAAAGCGCGATCCCGAAACGCTTCTCGGATATTTTGCGGCCGATGGGATGGCATGAAAAAAAGCTAAATGCCAAAGTTATCGTTGACGATCATGAATTTGCTCACGACAGCCATTACGTGGATTATCTAAAAGGACGCGTTGCCTTTGATCTTGAATGGAACAGCAAAGATCAGACTTATGACCGTGATCTTTATGCTTTTCGGGCATTTTTCGAGTATGAAAAAATCAGCGTAGGCGTTCTTGCCACTCGCAGTAATGATCTTGATCCCTGGTTTAAAGAGTTGGGCATTTACAGCAAATACGGAGCCAGCACGACGCAAATGGGTAAACTGCTTCCCCGCCTGGATGCGGGGCGAAATGGTGGTTGCCCGGTGCTGGTTTTCGGGATCACCACAAAGTTAATCGAAAAGAAGTAATAATGTCCAAAATTGAAATGTTGACCGCAACCGATGATTTTTTAAAGTTTACTAGCGGTCAGAAATTCTCTACCGTTCTGGCCGACCCGCCGTGGCAATTTCAAAATCGTACCGGCAAAATGGCGCCCGAACATAAGCGCCTATCACGCTACCCCACGTTGACCTTACAGGAAATTAAAGACATCCCTGTCGAAGCGGCGGTCAAGGATACGGCACATTTGTATTTATGGGTGCCGAATGCATTGCTAGCCGAGGGCTTGCAAGTGATGGAATGCTGGGGTTTCACTTATAAAACCAATTTGATCTGGTACAAGATTCGCAAGGATGGCGGCCCCGATAGGAGAGGTGTTGGTTTTTACTTTAGAAATGTTACCGAAATTATTCTGTTTGGCGTGCGTGGCAAGAATGCAAGAACGTTGCAGCCCGGACGCAGCCAGGAAAACATCATCACCAGTCAAAAACGGGAACATAGCCGCAAGCCGGATGAACAATACTCGATCATCGAGTCATGCAGTCCTGGACCCTACTTGGAGATGTTTGCACGAGGCAATCGGCCGAATTGGCATTGCTGGGGTAATCAATCCGAAGATTATTCCCCTACTTGGGATACTTATCCGAATCATTCTCAATCGAATGTCATCCCTTTGAAACGCCAATGCCCCTAAAAATCGCTCTCGCCCAAATCAATTTCCTGGTCGGCGACATCGCCGCCAACGTGCAAAACATCATCCAGAACGCCTGGCATGCGCAGAACAGTCTCGGCGCGGATCTGGTCGTGTTTCCGGAGCTGACCGTAACCGGTTATCCGGCCGAGGATTTACTGCTGCGGCAAGATTTCATCACCGCGGCGAATGATACGCTTGATCAATTGGCAACGCTTCTGCCCGAGGGCATTGCGGTGGTGATCGGCTTTCCGGAACGGGACGGCGGCAGGCTTTACAACAGCGCGGCCGTGCTCCACCAGGGCAAGGTGCTGGCGGTTTACCGGAAGCGGGCGTTGCCGAATTACGGCGTCTTCGACGAGCAGCGTTATTTTACCGCTGGCGATAAGCCCTGCGTGTTCCCATTCAAAGGCGCGATGATCGGCCTGACCATTTGCGAGGATGTCTGGTACCCCGGCATCATCGACGCGAACAAACACGAAGGCGCCAATTTGCTGTTGACCTTGAACGCCTCGCCGTTCAACGCGGGCAAGATTCAACAGCGCGAGGCGGTGATCTGTACTCAGGTCAAGGCCGCCGAAATTCCGCTGGTGTATGTGAATCAGATCGGCGGCCAGGATGAATTGATCTTCGACGGCGCCTCGTTTGTGGTCGATGCCTGCGGCGAGGTCGTGTTTCGCGCCGAAGAGTTCAAGGAGCAGATCGGCGTGGTCGAGTTTACCGATCTGCAGCCGCTCAAGGGTGTTTGCGCGCCGCTGTACACGCCGGTCGCGAGTGAGTATCAGGCGCTGGTGCTCGGGATTCGCGATTATGTGCGCAAGAACAGTTTCAAGGGCGCGCTGTTGGGCTTGTCCGGCGGCATCGATTCGGCGCTGGTGCTGGCACTCGCGGTCGATGCGCTCGGCGCGGACAAGGTCGAAGCGGTGCTGATGCCATCGCGTTATACGCAGTCGATGAGCATTGAGGATGCGATTTGGGAGGCCGATGCGCTCGGCGTCAAACATCATACCATCCCGATCGATCCGGCGGTCGCCGCCTTCAGCGGCCTGCTGGCGGACATCTTCGCCGGCACGAAGCAGGACACGACCGAGGAAAACATCCAGGCGCGCTGCCGCGGCGTGATTCTGATGGCGATTTCGAACAAGCAGGGCAAACTGCTGCTCACGACCGGCAACAAGAGCGAGATGAGCGTCGGCTATGCGACCCTATACGGCGATATGGCCGGCGGTTTCGCGCCGATCAAGGATGTGCCGAAGCTCCTGGTTTACCGCCTGGCGCGCTACCGGAACGGCTTGTCATTCGTGATTCCGGATCGGGTCCTGACACGGCCGCCGTCGGCCGAACTGGCGCCCGATCAGGTCGATCAGGATTCCTTGCCGCCCTATGAGGTGCTCGATCCAATCCTCGAACGCTATGTCGAACTGGATCAATCGGCCGACGAGATTATCGCGGCAGGATTCCGGCGCGAGGATGTCGCGCGGGCGATCGGTCTGGTCGATCGAAATGAATATAAGCGCCGGCAGTCGCCGCCCTGCATAAAGATCACCGAGCGGGCATTCGGCCGCGACCGGCGTTATCCGATTACCTCCGGCTATCGAGGAATCAAGGGGTAGGAAGGCGCTTGTCAAAACAGGCCGACTTGTAATGCACTCAACCTGATCATTCCGATATGCCAAAAGACCTCACCGCCAAGGAGCATGCTAGCCGGCAAGCCGTGCTCGATATTTTGGTCAAGCACAAGCTGATCGCGGAGTTGGTGCATAAGCAGGAGATGCCTCACCATGATCTGGTCGAAACGCTGGTCCGCAAAGAGAACTTGGCGCATTTGCGGCAGATCCTCGATCATTTGGCGGCTGATGAAATTGCCGATATTCTGGAAGCATTGCCGGCGGAAGATCAGCGGCTGATCTGGGAGCAGCTGGATGATGAACGCAAGCAGGCCGTGCTGCGGGACGCCCCGGTTTCTGTTCTGCAACTCCTCGGAAAACAGGAGTACAAGACTGAAAAACCGAGGATCAAGGTGTTTGATTTACAGGACGGCCGCCTGCACGAGATTTCGATAAGCACCCCCGGAGACTTGCTTCAGGCCAAGCCGATTTGGATCGATTTGGTGGCGCCGACATTTGAGGACCGGCTCTGGATTGGCGATATTTTTGGGATAGAATTTCCCGACCCGGATAAATTGAGCGATCTGGAATCCAGCGCCCGCTTCTATGTCGAGGAAAACGGTGAAATTCACCTGCATTCGGATTTCCTGCTGGACAAGGACGACGTGTCGAGCAACGTTGTCGTGGCGTTTATCCTGTACCGGGATATTTTGTTCTCGATCCGCAAGAAGGAACTGCCGGTCTTCCGGCTCCAGCGTTTGCGCGCGCTGAGTCAACCCAACTATGTTTCGGACTCCAGGGAGATGCTGCTCGATCTCTACGCCGCCAATGCCGAGTATTCGGCCGGCGCCCTGGAAGATGTCTATCTGGCTCTGGAATTGGTCGGCAATCAGGTGCTGAGCAAACAAATGAGCGATGAGGAAGCCGCCAAGATCTTGAATGACATCGCCAACGAAGAGGATCTGAACGGGCGGATTCGCAGGAACGTGATGGATACGCGGCGCGCGGTTTCATTCCTGATGCGCAGCAAGTTGCTCGCCAAAGACCAACTGGAGTACTCCCAGCAGATTCTGCGCGACATCGAATCGCTGGACGGCCACACGGCTTTCCTATTCGACAAGATCAACTTTTTGATGGATGCGGCGGTCGGCTTTATCAACATCAACCAAAACAAGGTCATCAAGCGCTTGACGGTTGTCAGTGTTATTTTCATGCCGCTCAATATATTGGCCAGCATCGGCGGCATGTCGGAGTTCACGATGATGACGGAAGGGATTCCCTGGCCTGTCTCTTACAGTCTTTTTACCCTGGGCCTGGTCGTGGTCGGCTGGCTGACTTTCGTCATTTTACGGGTACTCGAAAAGCGCGAGAGCGGTAAATCAAGAAAACGATAGGGTGTGCCCGGCTTGATGTCTGATGTGCGTAAAACTCTGAACTTGATCTGACGGATGCAAAAATTAGACTCGATTGAATCTGCCATTGACAGGCTGAATTCGACCCCTAGTTGTCATTCGAGTCTTTCTGGCTCAATGTCGGAAGGGATTGAATTAGTGCCTGCCCGAAAACAAAATATTCCTATAAAATCATAACCCTGCCAGAGATTTTCACAACGAAGATTTTGACGGAACCGGCAAAACGGCGAGGCATCAGCCGATTTTTCTGGGTT
>NZ_JAXUHN010000036.1:0-8019 GCF_035916875.1 Methylomicrobium sp. Wu6 | reverse complement strand
TGGTTTAATGGAGGCAGTTGCACATGCCTGGAAACAAATGGTTTTAACCCAGCGCGCTCAGCTCTGCTCAGGCGTTCGGCTTGTACAGGCCTATGGCTGATTTACTGAGCAAACTCTATATATTAGGTGGTGATGGGGGGAATGCGGGAAGGCAGATGATGCTGGTGGCGTTAAATCATAAATTTTTGAATTTGTCAAATTGGATTTTTTATGAGGTGGGTATTCTTTATATAAATCAATGGGTTATTGGCGTTTTTGCAAAAAAAATATCAAGGTTGCCGCCGCGTAACAACATCCCCCCATATCTATAATGCATAGAAACACCTCCTTGTCCTTTATTATCGCAGCTAAAGCTGACCGGCTAAAGCCGGTGGTTTAAACCTTATGATGGAAAATTAATTTTTGCTTGTAAATTTCTCCACTGAACCGGGATCGTCGGCGCATGAGTTGCCAATTTGGTGTTTTGGATGTTGGATTTTTCGTAAGGTTCTAATTGAAAATTCAGTGCACAAATAGTGCACAACTGAATTTTAAAAAAATTATAGGCATTTGTTTTTCAATTGAAATATCAATTTGTCAGTCCAATCATTTGTAAAGCTGATCGCTATCCGGACATGCTAAATTGAATTATGCCAGGCAGTCTTCAGCCTCCATTTTGGAAAGAAATGCCGCGCGGAGATCTTGAATTAAGATGGGAAATTGTCCATTGATCGAAATTTCTCTATGAAATTGACCAAATCACCTCAAAATTAGTGCACAAATAGTGCACAAATTGAAATTTTGTTCATATCAATTAATTGATTTATAAGGAAAAAATACACTTGTCAGTCCAATCGAGCATCGGGGCCACGGAAAAGCGGTGCGACTTTCTATGGTTGGGGAAGAGTCCGTGATTGTTGGCTTCTAGCATTATTAAAATTAACCGATCTTGCGTTCTTTTTGGATTTTAGAAAATTTTATACAAATTCATCCCTGCTGGGGCAGAGTAGGAGGGAGGGCGGAATCACGATGGTCATGTCATCCGATATAGCAATGTTACAGTCTTGATGATTTGCAAGGATACCCTATCCTAATACAACTGCATGGAAGATGGCGCGCGAAAACCCAACAATGAAGGAACCTTTTTTCTTCGGGTTTGCGACCGCTGCATCGGGTTTGCCTGCTACAATCGAAACAATCGACTTTCCCGAGCGCTTATCCCCATGGCTTACCTTTGCAAATTCATCCTTCCGGCCGCTCTTATCATCATCCTTGCCGGACAGGCTTTGGCCGTTGAATTACCGTCACCGGCCGCTTTGTCCGCCAAGTACAACCTTTCGAGCCGCAAAATTACCGTCGTTGAGCCGCACGCATCGACGAACGAACGGCGCACACTGACCGATTATACGGCGCTGCCTGTCGATGCGCTTTTGACACACTGGTTTGGCGAGCACTGGCTGTCGGAAAGCGCGGAGATTGATTTTTTCGCGAAGGATGGCTACCGTTCGGTCGTCGCCGGCTCGAAGCTAAAGCAATACCGCGCCTTTCTGGCCTTTGCGCGGACCGACGGCGCCCCATTCACGGTCGATAACATCGGTCAAAACGAGAAACAAATCGCTCTCGGTCCTTATTATTTGATTTGGGACAATCTCGGCGCGCCGGAACTGCTGCGTCAGGGCGCTTACGGCTGGCCCTACCAGATTACCGCGATCGAGTTGCACAGCAAAACCGAAGACCGGGCCTTGCGTCCGCGCAGCGTTGCCAAAAATCTTGAACAGGGTCTGGAAGAGACGCAGGAATACTGTCTGACTTGCCATAACATTCGCGGCATCGGCGGTAAAAAATATCCGCTGGATTTGCTCCGGGCCGCCTGCCGCTGGCAGGATGCCGATTTGCAAGCCTGGATAGAATCGCCGAGCCGCTTGAAGCCCGGTACGACCATGCCAGCCTTAGGACGCATGTTGCCGGCGCAGGAGCGCCGGCAAATCATCGAGCGTATCGTGGACTATTTGAAGGCGATGAAAGCCGAAACTCCGGGATCATGCGCAACAAAATAACCGTAGAGTGCGCTGCCGAAGGAAGTCAGGCATCCGTATGCGATTTCCGGTTATTCCGACCGGATGGCGTAACTTAACCGCGCCGGTCTAAAGGCCGCCAATGAAATCTTTTTTGCCGATCGCCAAGCCGTTATGCCGCAAAATCGCATAAGCGGTCGTAATATGAAAATAAAAATTGGGCAGCACGAAATGAAGAAGATAGGGTTGGCCCAAAAAACTCACTTCCTGGTTGCGCAATTTGAGTGTCACTGTCTTTTCTTCGCTGCCGTCAATTTTTGCGGGGCTGACGCTTTGGACAAACGCGACGGTTTTGGCGATGCGCGCCAGCAACTCCTGAAAGGTGGCTTCGTTATCTTCATAGGCGGGTACTTCCAAACCGGCAAGACGCGCGGCGCAGCCTTTCGCCATATCGGTGGCGATTTGCACCTGCCGGGACAGAGGATACATATCGGGCGCTAGGCGCGCATTGATCAGCACGGCCGGATCGATTTTTTTCTCATCGGCGTACTGAACAGCCAGTTCAAGTATTTTCGATAAATTATCCAGCATACGGACGAATACTGGGACAGAGGCTTGATACATCGAAATTTGCATGATGAAACTCCGTTAATTAGGACGAGAAGGAGTGTAACTATAGCAGTTGTAAGCTCCTAATTCACAAAAGAGGAAAGGCTGGGCTAAACCGGTCTATTCCGCGCTGACCACTTTGCATTAATAAGGATACTCCAAACGACGGTAAAAACCGCCCAACCCACATTGCCATGGTAGCTCAGCCAAATAGTTGTCGGAATCCAGACCAGGGACGTACCGACCAGCAACACCGCTAGAAGAAAACAGAACAAAGCCGGTAAACCCGCTCCCTGCACACCGCCGATAATAAATCGGAACACACGCAATAAAGCCTGTCACTCGTCCGGCAAGTCTGTCTGGGACAATTGATTGAAGGACAAATACTTGTAACTGCCTTTGCGCATATTGAAAAAAAATAATTCAGGCAGGCTCATTAAAATACCGGTCGCGCCCGATCGCAAATTTTTTCCCGAATCCAGGGGCCAGCTGAACAGGCCATAAATGCTTTGGCCGATTCCGGCAGCGGTGTTAACCGCTCCGAACAAGGGCCTCAACAGCACATTGTCGTCGGTAAAAAACACGAATAACGCGTCGTCGGGATTGTACCTGTACAAATGGCTGCTCACAACATTCGATTCCCTCAACGCCGCGATCAGATTATTTTGTCGAGCCTTGAGTTTTGCCAGCTCGAGACCCCGGTAAGACTCCAGATCACGGTTCTGCGTGACATGGTAACGATCCAGAACCGATCGGTAAGAGACAAAAGGAATGAAGTTGTAGGGTATTTCAACATAGCCGCCCAAACGTTTTTCGGATTCTTTCATAACCAATACGTTAGGGTCTGAAAGTTTGTCTCCGGAACGATAGGGTGCTAATAAAGCCTGGTCGATCGTTCTAAACAGTTCGGTGACGCAATTGCGGCCGATCAGGTCATAGCGATAGCGCTGTTTCATGGTTTCAAACAGGCTCTTTTCACCGTTATCCAGGGCTGAAAGTGCCGTTATTAATTGTTTGTTGGTCAGATTCGGAAGCGGACTATCCGGAAAAGCGATGCTTTTGGAGGGCAGGGCTTTCTCGCCGGTATAGCGGAAATCACGATGCTGTTCGCTCTTAAGCAGTTCTATATAACGGTTGGCCGCCATTTCGATTTGGCTGTATTCGGCTTCGCTCAACCGTTGGCGGGATTGGGCTGATTGGCGGATTCGATGCAGCGCCATCCGTGCGTCGCGAATCAGAATCCGTATCTGAGCCTGATGTTCAAGGTACTGCTCTGGCTTGACCCATTCGCTGTTGTCGGCAAAATCGTCAATAAAAAACCAATGGCCGGACTGCAATGTCGCGTCGATCGCGAGATACCGGGCCAGATTGACTAAAACGGCATAGCCCCAGTCCGGCCGGTTTGAATAGACCGCTTTGACAAGGCCGGTTTCCAGATCATTCCGTAACTGCCGCAACCCCCGTCTTTCCGCTACGGAAATTTTGAAGGTTGGCGGATCCGTCTGCAAGAGCGCATCGGCTTGCAACGGCGGCGCATTGATCAGGGCTATAATCGCAAATAATGCGGTTAGGGTGTCCGAGTATTTTTCTGTGAAGGAATAGAGGGAAGCAGGAAATTTTTCACCTGCCAAATCCGAATTTATGGTGGGCCAAAGGGTAGGGGCCAATGCTTGGATTTGCGATTCGAGCTGTTCACGCCGGCGATGCAAAAAGTCAGATCCATAGTGCTGCTCGATTTTTTGGCGCAAACGTCGAATGTTTAGCGATTGCTGCCTGGAAAACACGCTTTCTGTGGGTTGAGGCTGATGGCCCGGTTCCGGATAAAACAGCCCGACGCCTTTTAAGCGCAAAACCGAAGCCGCATCGCCGTCGGTAATGGACTGACCGTCGTTTGCTTTCTGCAACAAGCGCCGGATAAAAATCCTCTCCCTATTCAGATCGTTAAGCCATTTGAACTGCCTTTCCTGCGTCAAAAACTGCCATGTGAATTGGTCTTTCAGCAGATCGAAGGTATCCTCGCTCACCTCGATCCGGCTTAGATGGATCGGGCGATTCTGCAAATACCGGTATAAAAAATGAAAATCGTTTTTTTCTTGTCTGAATAGGCGAATCAGGCCGGAATCGACATGTTGATAGTGATATATGTCATCATCGAACTGAATTGCGGTATGTCCCCCGCTCGAATTCCCTTCGCTGGCTTCTATATAAAGGTAATTAAAGGTGGCCGCGCCAGCCGGGGACGACAGCATCACCAAGGCCGCCATCACCGTATGAACGCCGATTGTCTGCAAACTCGAGCGTGTCATGATATTGAAGGCGGGCCTGATGAGACTTAATCTTCAAAGAGTCTGTAAGCAGGTTATTTTTCCGACTCGTAACCTTTTTGGATATTTTTCATCTTCTCCGCATCGGAATTAGCAAAATTCTTTCTATAGGTTTCGTAAGCGACACCTTCGATCCCGGCTTTCTTCAAGCCTTTGCCGATTGCTATGTAGGTCTTGGGTTCCTGATCCCAGTTAACGATGCCTCTCTTGGCGGCAATGTCGCTAATGCCTTTCAGATAGGCATTGTAATCAGCCGCCGCATGGGAGGATTTCACATAAGCCGTCGTATAGTCGGACACTTCATTATCGTATTTCTTTTCTTTATTCGACTTTGAAGATTCACTGCTAGAGCCTGATGAATCTGATACGCTCCCCACACTGTCGGAAATGCTCCCCGAGCTATCCGAGAAAGAACAGCCGGTAACAACCAGAGGAAGCAACACAATCGCAGCATTGAAAAGATTAAGGTTAAAGTGTCCTGAATTCGAATACATAATTATCTCCCGAATAAAATAGGGTCGTATTAAGAGCCATCCCTCAACACCTGATCAATTTTAATCTGGTCGCTGTGGCTTAGGCGATGCGTATTGCCTTTAGTACGGATTAAGCCAGCCTTGCTGGGCAAAATACTGATTAAGCTGTTCCGCAATCTTCTCGGCCATTTTTTGCGCCTGCTGCGCGGATGCCGACTTGTAAGACTTGACGCCGCCGATTGCTACGTTTGCTCCAATAACGGCGGCTGTTTCCGCGCCGGCCGCCGCACCCGCAGGTCCCGTAACTGCGGCGCCTGGCATTCTGCCGCTATCTGCATGGGCTTCAAACACCGCCAAGTCGGTATAACCGGATGGGCCCGGCGCCAATAGACGCACCTCCGCATCTAACGAGGACTGCCCCGAACCGAGCCCGATGACGTTACGGCGAAGACGGTTGCCTTCGTCAATGTTGATGAAATGACCGGTAATCAGTACTGAGCCTGGAGCAACCGGCACATTATCAGTCGCGCGCCTCGAATTTAAGCCCATATCGGCAATTTTTTGCGTCAGTTCGGTCGCCAGCGCATCGGCCACCTCGCGGCCTAACTGTATTTGCTCCGCAGTCTGGTTAGAATCGCTCATGTTTCTACCCAACTTCGCAAAAAAACTTGCGTTTTGCTTGATATCTTCAGGACTTACCGCAAAGTTATAGACGAGCACTTGCTGCGGTCTGGGAAGGCCGGAGTTCGCGATTTCATTCGACGTCCGAACGTTCGTTTGGGCGCACCCTCCCATCAACAAGAAAGTTGATGCAGCCAGCCATTTAAATGATTTTGTTACATGCATAATACTTACCCCTGATATTGTCTTGTAAAGAACATAAAAAAACTTGCCCGGCATCTTGTAAATTAGACTCTTTGTTTATTCTAAAAACAAGAGACCGTTGACCGACCCGGAATTCAATCTTCTCGGCGTGCTCAAAGCCTCCAGATGATTGCCCGGATCGACGCGCGGCCGTGCAGACGCAGCATCAATTACTTACAATTACCGGATGATTCATCCGGTAATCAGTTAAAATAGCCGATTGCTAAATAGTGTTTTAACTCAATGAAAAAAATCGAACTTCTCTCTCCCGCCGGCACCCTGAAAAACATGCGCTATGCGTTCGCGTTCGGCGCCGACGCGGTGTATGCCGGGCAACCTCGCTATAGCCTCCGGGTGCGCAACAACGATTTCCTCGCCGAAAATCTCGGCATCGGCATCGCCGAGGCACACCGGCTCGGCAAGAAATTTTTCCTGGCGACGAATGTGATTCCGCATAACGCCAAGGTCAAGACCTTCATCAACGACCTCAGGCCTATCGTCGCGATGCGGCCCGATGCGCTGATCATGGCCGATCCCGGCCTGATCATGATGGTGCGCGAAACCTGGCCAGACATGCCGGTGCATCTTTCAGTGCAGGCCAATACCGTCAATTACGCGACGGTCAAATTCTGGCAAAGCGTCGGTGTCGAGCGCATCATCCTGTCGCGCGAACTGTCGCTGGACGAAATCGCTGAAATTCGCCAGCAATGCCCGGACATGGAACTGGAAGTGTTCGTGCACGGGGCGCTTTGCATCGCCTATTCCGGGCGCTGCCTCTTGTCCGGCTATTTCAACCACCGCGATCCGAATCAGGGCACCTGCTCCAACTCCTGCCGATGGAAATACGACACGATGCCGGCGCATGAAAACGCCGAGGGCGATTATGTGTCCGACAACGTACCGTTGACGCTGAACGACTTGAACACCGCCAGCTGCGCCGGCACCGAACGCCACCCTCTGGCCGACAACATCTATTTCCTGCAGGAAGAAAACCGCCCCGGCGAACTGATGCCGGTGATGGAAGACGAGCACGGCACCTACATCATGAATTCGAAGGACTTGCGCGCAATCGAGCATGTGCAGCGCCTGGTCGAGATCGGCATCGACAGCCTGAAAATCGAAGGTCGCACCAAATCGCACTATTACGTCGCTCGCACCGCGCAGACTTACCGGCAGGCGATCGACGACGCGCTGGCGGGGCGTCCGTTTCGACCGGAACTACTCGGCGTGCTGGAAAACCTTGCCAACCGCGGCTACACCGACGGCTTTTACCAGCGCCACCACACCCAGGACTACCAGAACTACATTACCGGCTATTCAAAGAGCCACCAGCAGCAATTCTGCGGCGAAATCCGCGCTTACGACAGTGTCTCCGGCCTTGCGGAAATCGAGGTGAAAAACAAGTTTGCGGTCGGCGACCGGGTCGAGCTGATTTTGCCTGAAGGTAACAGTGACATTGTCATTGAACGGATGCTGGATATGCACGGGCAGGAAATGCAGGAAGCGCCGGGTGCGGGCTATGAAGTGAAAATACCGCTTCCGGCGGCGAACGCGGGATATGGGCTGGTGGCGAGATATTTCTAGATTTTTAGGTAATTTTTCAATGCAAGGAAGAGTCCCTTCTATCGGGGAGAAAGCTAGTGTCTAATTGCATAAGTTAGAGATTGTATTTTTGATCTGGCTGCCAACGACTTCGCGTTTCTTCCAAACGAAAGGTTGCGCTCCCGTGTTGTAGGCAGCAATGTATTTCTCCAC
>NZ_JAXUHN010000035.1:0-29499 GCF_035916875.1 Methylomicrobium sp. Wu6 | reverse complement strand
GAGAGGGTTGGGGTGAGGAGGATCAAAAATAAGGAAAAATACTTTATTTTGATCCCCTCATCCCAGCCTTCTCCCGAAGGGAGAAGGAGCGAAGCTTCTCTTAACTTAATGGCATTGGGTCTACCGGTACCGCCAAACTCTTTTTCGCCAATAGACTTTCCGTCATTTCACCGAGCAACATTCTTAGTAGTCTAGATCGAAAAAGTATGCCGGATCAGGAATGTTTTCGAACGGCAAGATTTCTAAGAACAAATGATTTCCGGGAAAATAAAAAATTTACATATTACTATCGAAGGGATGAGAGTTTTATTTCCACCCGGCGATTTTTTGCCCGCCCCTTATAAGTACGGTTGGAAGCAAGCGGAACAGCATCGCCAAGCCCTTTAACAATGATTCTGTCGCTTGCGACTCCTTTTTGCGTCAAAACCTGGGCGACTGCCTTGGCGCGTTGCATTGAGACGATTTTATTCCATTTCCAGGCTTGAACAGGGCTAAAGCCATCCGGTATCGATTTGTCGGCATGTCCCTCAACGATGACGATATCCAGAGATCGCGCTTGGATAAGTGGGATAATTTTATCGATCGCTTCCTGCGCGTTTGCTTTGGGCTTTATTCCCCCTGTAGCAAACGAGCCTTCACCAAGGACGAGCAGGCTCATCGGCCCGTATTGAGACGCTGGTTTTTCCTCTGCCGCGATAGGATTTACGGGCTCTGGCAATTTCTCGCCGATTTGAGGGACGGCTATTTCAGGAGAAGTTGGCCGCGTTTGCATAGCGCTCGAATTCACTCGATTTGTATCAATTGCATTATCATTTTGCTCAACCTTGCCTTCAATCTGCGCTGTAGATGATTCGACTTTAGTAGGAATATCGGCATTCTGCGTTTGTTCCTGCACCGATTTTTCGATAGGCTTTCTGAGTGGGCCAAACGCTTCATAGATCTCTGGTTTGTCCCTTCCTTGCGAAGCCGATTCTCTCAGCAAAGGGATTAATAGTGCTGAAATAAAAATCAATATTGATGCCCCAAAGAACGTTAATGAGATCGCGTTAATGGCTTTGCGCATTGAAATCCTCCAGTTGTTATTCCCTGTTGAATCCACTTCGGCTAATGTCAGCCTCATCTTCTCGATTCGGGCCGGCTCGTAAGCTGAGCCGAGAGAGAACAGTCAGAACATCGGCGCCGCCGAATGGCGCATCCATAGGCATAAATTATCGCCCACAAGGCAGCGACTGCGGCCGCATCGGTTATTACCAAGGTTCCCGGGCATTGCTAGGTGTTTTTCCATAAAGCCAGCGTCAATTAGATAATTTCCGCTTCTAATCCTATCATAAGTTTTCATGCTAATTTCGTTAATTTCTCTATCGCGATAGGGTTATTGAATTCAAGCCGGGTATGTGTTTTTCGGGGGATTAATCCGTCTGTCCAGGGTCTTTATATAATCGCGGAACGGATTGAAATTAATTGGCTTCCTGCTATTCGTGACGGATTGGCGGGTATCTCTCGTTCGATGGTGGCGGCAATCGCGATGAGCGTCGGTTGTCCCAGGCATTGGGCCAGTGCTTTTTCGGCAAGCGCCCGCGCAATCCGGCCATTGCCGTCCTCGAAGGGGGGATGCTGACAAAATAGAGGTGGGCAATGCCGGCGCGTAATAAAGCCTGCAACGGCCGGTTTCCGCTCGGCGCCGTGTCGTTAAACCAGGTGATGAGTCGTTCCATCTCAGGCATCATTTGTTGCGATGGCCGGGCTTCAAAATACACTTTCGGGGCATAGACGGCGCCGGAACGATTTACATCGGCTCAGGGGGAGTCCGGTAGCGGCCGATGTCGGTTAAATCACGGTGGCCTTGGGTCAACTTCGATGCCAATCGAATAGCAGGGTATGGGACAAGGGTGCCTCGAAACGACGATCTAAATCGACCATCGCTTCCGCAATGCCTTGTTCGGCAGGGCGATTTTTCTATGGTCGGTACCAGTCCGAATTGGCGGCGAACGGAGGATTGAAGGCTATCGAGGTCAAGCGTCTCGCCTTCGATCGCCGAAGTCTTTAACACTTCATTGCTGATCAACTCGACGGTTAATTGCTGCTTGTCTTCTTCATCGAGGTGCTTGAAGGCTCCGAATCTGAAGCCGGTACCCAGCAGCAGACGCTTCTCGTTTTCCTGAATGCGGGATTTGTCATAGCTAAAATCAGGCCATTCGGGTTGTTGCCAGATCCGCGTCATGAGTTATAGCTTCTTTTTATATAACTCATCATATGCAAAATTGTGAGTTATAAAAGCAGTTTTATAACTCATGCCTTCATCGTGAGACAATGCTTGCATCGTTTCTACGCGGAGCATGGAAACCATAAGTGGTAGTTATTTTTGACCGAATCCCAATAAATCCACCGGCAAGATCAAATAGTCGGTCCATTCGCGGTCGCCATCGGCCTCATCCTTCGTTGGCAGCAAACGCTCGTTCCAGCCGCCGCCCAGCGCCTTGACCAGCAGCACCGAAGCGTTCAATTGTTCGCCCTTCAACTGTGCGGCGGTTTGTTGGTTGGACAACGCGACGGTCTGCGCGGTCATCACGTTCAGATAACTGACGGTGCCGGCCTTGTACTGATTGAGCGTCAGCGCCACCGCCTGTTCGGCGGCGGCGACGGCTTTCTCCTGCACATGGATCTCTTCCTGAAGAATCCGCAAGGCGGCCAGGTTGTCCTCGACTTCCTGGAAGCCGGTCAGCACGGATTGCCGGTAGGCGGCGACGGTGGCGTCGTGCGCGGCGATGGCCTGCTGGTACTGGGCGTTCTTGACGCCGCCGTCGAATATTGTCAGCGCCGCGCCGGCCGGACCCAATGCCCAGTAGCGGCGCGCCATCGTGAACAGCGTGTCGGTGTCGCCGGCTTGATAGCCGCCGCTGACGGCCAGATTCAAGGTCGGGAAATAGGCTGCCTTGGCGACGCCGATCCTGGCATTCGCGGCTGCGACCTGGCGTTCGGCGGCCGCGATGTCGGGGCGGCGTTCGAGCAGTTCGGATGGCAAGCTGACCGGAATCGAAGGCGGCTGGACCAGCAACGGCGACGACGGCAGCGATAACTCCGCAGGTGTCTTGCCGATCAACACCGCGATCGCATGTTCGATCCTAGCCCGCTGTACGCCGAGATTGGCGGCCTGGGCGCGGGCCGATTCGAGCTGCGCCTCGGCCTGCACCACATCGGTCTTGCCGGCGACGCCGACCGCATAGCGGTTTTTGGTGATTTCGAGCGTCTTCGCGAAAGCGGCCACGGTTTCGTCGAACAGGGCTTTCTGCGCGTCCAGCGTCTTGAGCTGGAAGTAGTTTTGCGCCAGCGTGGCCTGGCTGGACAGGATCAGCGCCTGCAAGGTCGCGGCGCTGGCCTGGGCGCTGCCGGTATTGGCCTCCACCTGGCGACGGATTCTGCCCCACAGGTCGGGCTCCCAGACCGCGCCGGCGCCGAGGCCGAACAGGTTTCTGATCCCGGGCACCGCGATACTTTGACCCGAGGCGGCCTGGAAGCGGCTGACTTGTCCGGTCAAGGTCGCGACCGGCAGCAGGGACGATTGCGACGATTGCACCAGATGCTGGGCCTGGCGGTATTGCGCCTCGGCCTGAGCCACCGACTGATTGGCGCCAGCCACCTGTTCGACCAGTTCATTCAGCTTCGGATCGTTGAAGATCCGCCACCATTTTTGCGGCAGCGCGGTGTCACGCGGCTGCGCGGGCTTCCAGCCTTTCGCCTCCTTGAACGCGTCGGTAACGGCCGCCTCCGGGCGGACATGGTCGGGACCCACCATGCAGCCGGCAAGCGGGAGGGTGATCAGGGTTAAAACGAGCGTAGGGCTAATGCGCAAATTCATGCAAATCTCAGTCAAACTCAAGCGGGTTCTCCCGCTTTCTCGGCGGGACGGTTAAAAAATCGGGCGAGGAAACCGAAGCGGAGGCGGTCGAGGTACAGATAGACCACCGGCGTGGTGTAGAGGGTCAGCAACTGGCTGAAGATCAGGCCGCCGATAATCGTGATGCCGAGCGGCTGACGCAGCTCGGCGCCGTAGCCGCTACCCAGCGCCAACGGCAGTGCGCCGAACAGCGCGGCCATCGACGTCATCATGATCGGCCTGAAACGCAGCATGCAGGCCTCGAAAATCGCTGCGCGCGAATCCAGATTGTGTTCGCGTTCGGCCAGCAAGGCGAAATCGATCATCATGATCGCGTTCTTCATCACGATCCCGATCAGCAAAATCACCCCGACCAGTGCGATGATGCTGAATTCGGTATCTGTGGCCATTAAAGTCAGGAGCGCGCCGACGCCGGCCGAGGGCAGGGTGGACAGGATCGTCAAGGGATGCATCAGGCTTTCGTAAAGCACGCCGAGTACCAGATAGATGCTCAGCAAGGCAGCCAGGATCAGCCAGGGCTGGTTGTCCAGCGATTGCTGAAAGGCCTTGGCGGCGCCCTGAAAACTGCCCTGAATCGCATCCGGCACCCCGATGTTGCGCATCGCCTGGTTGACCGCCTGCGTCGCGGCGGACAGCGAGATGCCGGGTTGCAGATTGAAGGACAAGGTAGTCGCGGCAAACTGGCCCTGATGGCTAACCGTCAACGGCGTGTTGCTCGGCGCGAAATGGGCGAGGCTCGATACCGGCACCTGACGGGGCCGGACTGCCTCGCCGTTCGCCGGCGCCTGCCCCGGCACGCTGACATACAGGCGCTTCAGCGCCTCCGGGCTTTGCCAGTATTCCGGCGCCAGTTCCATCACCACCCGGTACTGATTCAGCGGCTCGTAAATCACCGACACCTGGCGCTGGCCGAAAGCGTCGTTCAGGCTGGCGTCGATCAGCGCCGGATCGACCCCGTAACGGGCCGCCAGTTCGCGGTCGACGACCAGCCCGATCTGCTCGCCCTTTTCCTGCTGGTTGCTGCTGACATCGTTCAGCTCGGGCAATTCAGACAGGGCGCTCTGCACCTTCGGCGTCCACTCGCGCAATAAATCCAGATCGTCGGACTGCAAACTGAACTGGAACAGCGACGGGGATGAACGCCCGCCGATGCGCAATTCCTGCGCCGGAAAAACCTGCAAGGTGGCGCCCGGTATGCGGTTGAATTGGGTTCGGAAGCGGCGCATTATGCTGTCGATCGAATCGCGCTGGTCATGATCCTTCAGGTCGATGAACACGATCGCGTTATTCAGGCTGCGCTGGCTGCTGAAAAAACCGTTGATGTTGGTGACCGCGGGGTCATGACGTACCCGTTTTGCATACTCGAAAAACTTGTCCTGCATGGCCCAGAACGACACGCCCTGGTCGGCCTGCACGACCCCCATCAGCCTGCCGCCGTCCTGGGTCGGAAAAAAGCCCTTGTCGATCACCTTGTACAGATACACGTTCAGCCCAATGGTCGCGGCGAAGACCGCCAGCATCACCCGGCGATGGCGCAGCGCCCAACTCAAACTGCGTTCGTAAAAACGCTGGAGGCCGACGAAGGCGCGTTCGATACCCCGATAGATGCGGCCATGCCGGGAGCTTTCTTTGTCGAGCCAGCGGGCGCACAGCATAGGCGTCACCGTCAGCGACACCAGCAGCGACACCAGCACCGCGGCCGACAAGGTCACCGCGAACTCCCTGAAGAGGCGCCCGACCAGGCCGCCCATCAGCAATATCGGCAGGAACACCGCGATCAGTGCGACATTCATCGCCAGTACGGTAAAACCGACTTCCTTGGCGGCCAGCAGCGCCGCCTTGAACGGCGCCATGCCTTTTTCGATGTGGCGGTTGGCGTTTTCGAGCACCACGATCGCATCGTCGACCACGAAGCCGGTCGCGATCGTCAGCGCCATCAGCGACAGGTTATTCAGGCTGTAACCGCATAGATACATCACTGAGCAGGCGCCGAGCAGCGACACCGGCACCGCGATGATCGGGATCAGGGTCGAGCGCAAATTGCGCAAGAACAATAACACGACCAGAGTCACCAGAATGATCGCAAATAGCATCGTGCGCTCGACTTCGGCGAGCGAAGCCCGGATCGTCAACGAACGGTCGGAGGCGACCTGCAGGTCGATCGCGCCCGGAATCGACGCCCTGAGCCGAGGCACCATCGCCTTGATCCGGTCGACCGCTTCGATCACGTTGGCCTGCGGCTGTTTCTTGACTACCAGCAGCACCGCCGGCTTGCCGTCCTTGACGCCGGTGTTGCTGAGATTCTCTACCGAATCCTCGACCTTGCCGAGATCGGCTAGGGTGACCGGCGCGCCGTTACGGTAACTGACGATCAAGGAGGCATAATCGGGGGCCTTCCGCGCCTGGTCGTTGGCCTGGACCTGCCAGCGCCGGCCCGCATGCTCAATCTCGCCTTTCGGCCGGGTCGTATTGCTTTGAGTTATCGTATTCCGGACATCCTCCAGCCCGATGCCGTACTGGTTCAGCGCATGGGGATTCAGTTCGACGCGCACCGCCGGCATTGATGCGCCTCGGATGTCGACGCCGCCGACGCCCGGTGTCTGCGCGATTTTTTGCGCCAGCAGCGTGGCGGCCACGTCGTAGATTTGGCCGAGAGCCAGGGTGTCGGACGTCAGGGTCAAGACGATAATCGGAGAGTCGGCCGGATTGTCGCGGCGATAGCTCGGCAGGCTCGGCATGTTGCTAGGCAACAGGTTGCCCGCCGCATTGATCGCGGCCTGCACGTCGCGGGCCGCGCCGTTGATGTCGCGGCTCAGGTCGAATTGCAGGGTGATCTGGGTGCTGCCCATGCCGCTTTCGGAAGTCATCTCGGTGATGCCGGCGATCCGCCCGAGTGCTCGCTCCAGCGGTGTCGCGACCGTCGCGGCCATCGTTTCGGCGCTGGCGCCGGGTATCTCGGCGCTGACGCTGATCGTAGGGAAATCCACTTCCGGCAAGGACGCGACCGGCAGATTCAGAAACGCCAGAACCCCGGCCAGGGCGACCGCGAGTGTCAACAGCGTGGTCGCGACCGGACGGCGAATGAAGAGGGCCGAAAAATTCATCACAGGCCGCCGTCGTTTTCAATCGCTTCGACAGGATTCGGACGCAAGACGGCATTCACCCGCCGGGCGAGATTGTCCATCCACAAATAGATCACCGGCGTGGTGTACAGGGTCAACAGCTGGCTGACCAGCAATCCGCCGACCATCGTAATGCCGAGCGGATGACGCAGCTCCGAACCCACGCCGCTGCCGAGCATCAACGGCAACGCGCCGAGCAGCGCCGCCAAGGTGGTCATCAGGATCGGCCGGAAGCGCAGCAGGCAGGCCTGGAAGATCGCCTCGCCGGGCGGCATCTTGTGCTTCCGCTCCGCTTCCAGCGCGAAATCGATCATCATGATCGCGTTTTTCTTGACGATGCCGATCAGCAGAATGATGCCGATGATACCGATGATGCCGAGGTCGCCGCCGGACAGGATCAACGCGAGCAGGGCGCCGACGCCGGCGGAAGGCAGGGTCGACAGGATCGTCAACGGATGGATGTAGCTTTCGTACAAGACGCCAAGCACGATGTAGACGGTCACGATAGCGGCCAGGATCAGCCACAGGGTATTGCCGAGCGAGGCGTTGAACGCCTGCGCGGCGCCCTGGTAGCGGGTGCGGATGCCGAGCGGCAGGCCGATGTCCTCTTTGACCTGATCGATCGCGCGCACCGCATCGCCGAGCGCCGCGCCCGGCGCCAGATTGAACGACAGGGTCGCGACCGGAAACTGGTCGAGATGGTTGATAGCCAGCGGCGTCGGCCGTTCGGAAATTTCGGCGATCGCCGACAGCGGCACCTGGCTGCCGTTGCCGGAGGGGATGCGCAGATCGTTCAGCGAGGCCGGGCCTTGCTGGGCGGCGGGATCGACTTCCAGCACCACCCGGTACTGGTTCGACTGGGTGAAAATGGTCGATACCTGGCGCTGCCCGTAAGCGCTGTAGAGCGTGTCGTCGATCGCGGCGGTGGTGATGCCGAGGCGGCTCGCGGTGCTGCGGTCGATGTTCACGTAGACTTGCCGGCCCTGATCCTGCACGTCGCTGGCGACCTCGGCAAATTCGGGGCGGGCGGACAGTTTCGCGGCCAATGCCTGGGTCCAGCGGTTCAGCTCGTCGCTATTCGGGCTTTCGAGCGTAAACTGGTATTGCGTGCGGCTGACCCGGTTTTCCATCGTCAAATCCTGCACCGCTTGCAGATACAGCTTCACGTCGCTTACTTCGGCCAGCTTCGGCTTGAGCCTGGCGATCACCTCGGCGGCGCTGGCCTCGCGTTCGTCCCGGGGCTTCAGGTTGATCAGGAAGCGTCCGGCATTCGGGGTCGTGTTGATGCCGTCGACGCCGATGAACGACGACAGGCTCTCGACCGCAGGGTCCTCTAGGATCCGCTTGCCGAGCGCCTGTTGGTATTCGCTCATCGCCGCGAACGAGGCATTTTGCGGCGCCTCCGAAAAGCCCTGGATCAGGCCGGTATCCTGCGCCGGGAAAAAGCCTTTCGGGATGAAGACATACAAGGCCACGGTCAATGCCACGGTCGCGGCGAACACGGTCATCGTCATGATCTGATGCCGCATCACCCAGGCCAGGCTGCGGCCGTAAGCGGCGATCAGGCGATCGAACCAACCGTCGCCGTGGCCTTCGTCGCCGTGCTCGATCCCCTGGCGCAGCAAGCGGGCGCACATCATCGGCGTCAGGGTCAGCGAGACGACCGCCGAAAGCAGGATCGCGACCGCCAAGGTGATCGCAAACTCCCGGAACAGCCGGCCGACCACGTCGCCCATGAACAGCAGCGGTATCAGTACCGCGACCAGCGAAAAGGTCAGCGAGATGATCGTGAAGCCGATCTGCTCCGAGCCTTTCAGAGCGGCCTTCATCGGCGATTCGCCGCGCTCGATATGGCGGGAGATGTTCTCGATCACGACGATCGCGTCGTCGACCACGAAGCCGGTCGCTATCGTCAGCGCCATCAGGGTCAGGTTGTTGATGCTGAAATCGGCCAGATACATCACGGCGAAGGTGCCCATCAACGACAGCGGCACCGCGATGCCCGGAATGATCGTGGCCGGCACGTTACGCAGGAACAGGAAGATCACCATCACCACCAGGGCGATCGCGAGCAGCAACTCGAACTGCACGTCATGTACCGAGGCGCGGATCGTGACCGTGCGGTCGGTCAGCGGCAGCACTTCGACGTTGACCGGCAAGGCCGCCTGCAATTGCGGCAGCAGTTCTTTGATCCGTTCGACCACTTCGATCACGTTGGCGCCCGGCTGGCGCTGGATGTTCACGATCACCGCCGACGCGGTATTGGCCCAGGCTGCCAGCCGTGTATTCTCGGCATCGTCGATCACGTTGGCGACCTCGGCCAGATGCACCGGCGCGCCGTTGCGGTAGGCCACCACCAGTTCGCGGTATTCGGCGGCCGAGCGCAATTGATCATTGCTGTCGATGATCGCCGAGCGCAGCGGGCCGTTGAACATGCCTTTCGGCTGGTTTACGTTGGTTGCCGCGATCGCGCGGCGCAGGTCTTCGAGGCTGATGCCGTAGGCCGCCAGTGCCTGATGGTTGGCCTGGATGCGCACGGCCGGACGCTGGCCGCCGCTGAGGCTGACCATGCCGACGCCGGGCAACTGCGAGAGTTTTTGCGCGATCCGGGTATCGACCAGATCCTGGACCTTGAACAAGGGCAGGGTCTTCGAACTGACCGCCAGGGTCATGATCGGCGTGTCGGCCGGATTGACCTTGCTGTAGATCGGCGGCTGCGGCAAGTCGCCCGGCAGAAAGGTCGCGGCCGCATTGATCGCCGCCTGCACTGTCTGTTCGGCGATGTCCAGGTCCAGTTCGAGCGCGAACTGCAAGGTAATCACCGAGGCGCCGCCGGAACTGGTCGAGGACATTTGGGTCAGGCCCGGCATCTGCCCGAACTGGCGCTCCAGGGGAGAGGTGACGATCGACGTCATCACTTCCGGACTGGCGCCGGGATACAGGGTCACAACCTGGATGGTCGGATAATCGACTTGCGGCAAGGCCGAAACCGGCAATAGTCGATAGGCGAGGATGCCGACCAGCAGCAGCGCGACCATAAGCAACGAAGTCGCCACCGGGCGCAGAATGAAGGGCCGCGAGGGATTGAAGTTGGGCGAGCCCTGACCTGAGGTATTCATAGTCAGCTGTGTTGCTCGCGTTTACCGGGCTGAACTGGTGTTTTTAGCAGCGACTCCTGACTCGCGGCGACCGCCTGGCCGTCCCTTTCGGCGATGTCGGCCTTGCCGCCGTCGCGGAGGCGATCGAAGCCTTGCACCACGACCGCTTCATGGGCTTTTAGATTACTCAATACCGCGACCTTGTCGGCGGCGCTCGGGCCCAGCGTGACGCGGCGCTGCTGCACGCCGGCATCCGGGCCGACCACATACACGAATGCGCCCTGGCTGTCGTATTGCACCGCGGCGCTGGATACCTGCACCGCATCATGCAGGGTTTCCAGCAGCATCTTGGTATTCACAAATTGGTTCGCGAACAGGGTTCCTTCGCTGTTGTCGAATTGCGCCTTCAGCTTCAGGGTGCCGGTACCCGGATCGATCTGATTGTCGATCGCCAGCAATTTGCCGACGGCGAGCCGGGCCTTGCCGGCGCGGTCATAGGCTTCGACGGGGATCGTCTGGTTCGAACGCAGGCGCTGGACCAACGGCTGCACCTTGTCTTCCGGCAAGGTGAAGACTACGTTGATCGGCTGCAGTTGCGTAATCACCACCAGGCCGTTGGCATCGCCGGCCCTGACCTGATTGCCCTGATCGATCTGCCGAAGGCCTGCGCGTCCGGAGATTGGCGAGGTCAATTTGGCGTAACCGAGCTGCAATTTGGCGTTGTTGACCTGAGCTTGGTCCATTTCGACGCTGCCGCGGTATTGCTTGACCTGGCTTTCCTGGGCCATCACCTGCTGGGCCGCGATCGAATCCTGGGTAAGTAGCGTCCGGTAACGCGCGTGATCGAGTTCGGCGTTTTTCAGCAGAGCTTCATCGCGCAGCAACTGGCCTTCGGCCTGCTGCAACTGTACCTGAAACGGACGCGGATCGATTTCGGCCAAGAGATCGCCTTGCTTGACCATCTGGCCTTCGCTGAAGACGACGCGTACCAGTTCGCCGTCGACCCGGGGCCGGACCGTGACCGTGCGCAGGGCCGTCACCGTGCCCAAACCGTTCAGATACACCGGGAAATCGGCTTGCGTGACCGTTTCGACCGACACCGCCGGCACGCCGTCGCCGCCGCGCTTGGGCTTGCCGGCGCCGCTTTCGGGTGTGGCCGCCTCGCTCTCCGCGCTGTGCCCGGCATAAAAGCCGGCGGCCGTCAGCGCGATCGTCAACAGGGTGGCGGGAAAAATAAAACGCCGCAAGCGGCTGCCGGGCGGCGATAACAGCGGCTCATCGAGGGTGTTCATGGGCATCGGTTAGTTGTGAGTGTGGGTGCGAATGGCTTCGATGCCGGCCAGTGAAAATTGCACGACATGGTCGGCATAGGCCTTGATGTCGCTCAAGTCAGCAGGAGGATCAGGCTGGAGGCGAACGTGCTGTATCTGTTTCAAGCGCAATAATTGAAAGCACTGGCCCATGATGCTGTCATGGCAATATTGCAAATGGCGGTCGTCGGCGGCCTGACCCAGACACTCCCGCAGCAGGCCGAACAGCTGCCGGCGCTGCGGATCGATTTCCTTTTCCAGAATGTCCGCCAGCAAACGCGTCGGACGGGCCATTTCCTTATGCATGATCGCGAACGAATAGCCGTCGCGGTCGGCGACGCGCTGAATCAGCGAGTATATCCGTCCGGCCAGGCGTTGTTCCGGCGCGGCATCGCCGGCGACGCCGCCGTCGGGCGGATGCCGGGTCAATTCGTGAGTGAAGGCGAAACGCCAGGATTCGAGATACAGGGTCTCCTTGTCGCGGAAGTGGTAATTGACCGAAGCGATGTTGGTTTGAGCCTGTTCGCAGATTTCCGCGATCGTCGCTTCCTGGAAGCCTTTCTCCGCAAAGATGCGGCAGGCGGCGGTCAAGAGTCGGTTGCGTGTGCGCTCCGATTTTTTTTTCAGATCAGTCATGCGGGTTGAATAGAGTAATAGAACTTGAGCCAGTTAATTGAAATTTAAAATTCAAATATGCTTTTGACTAAGCAGGCTTCGTGCCATCTATTAAACTTTTGTTTTTGATTGGTTTTTAATCTAATTGCGTGCGGAAGGCTGCTGTCGGGGCAGCAGCGGCTGTCGGAGAGGTGTTGTCTGGGCAACAGTTTGCCAAAATAAGTGTTTGGAATGTAATGTGGGTTCCCTCGCCGGTCGGGTTTTGCAAACCCGGCCGTTACGTTTGATATCCTTTGCCATCGCTCAAGGCACGAAACGTAAGCAATGGGGTTGCAAACCCCGTCGCGCTCTCCTATCTGGAACTGGTTTGCAAGCCGATCGCGGCGCGCAAATTGGCCAGCGTGGCGATGCGTGGTCCGTGCAGGGCGGCGATCCGTTCGACATCCAGATTCAATTTGCGGATGTTGTCGAACAGGTTGACCGAATACGGATTCGGCGATGACGGCGGCGGCACGTTCGCTGTGGTGGGGGTATAGGCGTCGGCCTCGATCAGGATTTTTTCCTTGGGCAGATAGACCGCCGCGAAAGCATCGTTATGGCTATTGCCGGCAAGGGTATGAATTTCGATTTTGCGTTTCCCGTCCGACAACACGTGCTTGCCGTTAAAGCTTTCGAATTGGGCCGGCTTGTTCGATCTCGCCAGGCGGTCGGGATTCAGCGTATGCGGCGCTGCCCAGACCGTTTCGTAATAAGCCTGATTCGGTTGTGGCGTCACGATCGTAGCGCCTGCATCCACGAAGGTGCGGAGGCCTCCGGAATGATCGAAATGGGCATGGGTGTTGATCAGGTATTTGATCGGCTTGTTCGGAATCACTTCCTGCAATTTGGCGATCAGCGCCAGCGAGCGTGCTTCGTTCTGCGGCGCTTCGACCAGCACGATGTGGTCTTTCTGGGCGATCGCGACGCTATGGTGGGTGCCTCCGGTCAGATAGTACACGCCGTCGGCGAGCTTGTTCACGGCGACCTTGACGGAAGGCGCCTTGGCGGCTTCCTGAGGTATCGCAATATTGACGGCCGGATTGACCTTGACTGCTGCCACGTCGATGTCCAGCACAGGGTGGCCGCCTTGACTACGGGCGATATGGCCCGGAAACTGGATGCCGCCGAAATCCTTGTAATGGCTGTAACGGGTCTCGACCAGGGTATCGCCGAGCACCGGATTGTCTATCCAGGTTTGCACTTTCTCCAGTTGGTGCTGGCCGTTGATGAAACCGACATAGCGGTATTTGCCGCCGGTGGTGAAGGAGACCTCGGTGCCGCCGTTGACGGTCTGCTGCTGGGCGTGGTTTTGCAGCGCTGCTTTGAAAAAGCCTTGCGGACTGGCCCAGATTTCGGCCGCGCGCTCTTCAACGGCGGCCGGTTGCGCGGTGATGGTCGGCGCCGGATTGGGCGCGTTCGCGGCGGGTGGCGTCACATTCCAGGCCGTAGCGCCGCTGATGTATTGATCGATCTTTTGCAGGGTCGGAGCCGGACGCTGGCGGCCGGGTTCGATGATTTGCTTGCGGCTGATCTCTAACTTCGCGCTGGCGGTCTGATAATCGATGTCGGCGCTGTAGTTCTGGACCTCGAACGGCGGCCACGGCAAGCCGGGGTTAGGCGCCTGGCCGAATTGGTACCAGCGGCCGGTGCCGGAAAATTCGATCGATTTGATCGCATCGGAGCCGGCGGCTGCGCTGGCCAGATCGAGGTGTTGGGCCTGCTGCGTGCCGCAGCCGGCCGCGGCCAGTGCCGCCGTCAGGGCGGCGACCGCGTAAAATGATTTGGACATGGAATCTCCTGATGGGGTTTAAGGAAGAAGGAAAAATTGAAAATGAAAACACTTCTGTAGCAAGACTCATACCAGAAGACAATGGTTGCCGAGTGCCTTATGTGCTGGCCGGGATGCTAGATGCGTTAAGACGCTAACGGCGAACGATTGATGAATTGTCAGCAGAAGCTGTTGGGCGGTTGCTTCTGTAGAGACAGCAATAGAGGTGATTTACGGAAATGAATTTAGCTGTAAA
Source organism: Methylomicrobium sp. Wu6 (assembly GCF_035916875.1). NCBI lineage: Bacteria > Pseudomonadati > Pseudomonadota > Gammaproteobacteria > Methylococcales > Methylococcaceae > Methylomicrobium > Methylomicrobium sp. Wu6. Next base: position 15,396 of record NZ_JAXUHN010000035.1, on the reverse strand, counting down.
AATCTGAACTTGATCTGACAGCTTCCAAAATAAGTCTCGACGGAATCTTACATCGAATGTTCGAGTTCGACCCTTAGCAGCCACTGAATGAGTCTACATGTTTTTTTCAAAGCGGACAAAGAGTGGTCTGTTGAGAAAAGCACTAGTGACTTGACACATATTTCCTATCTGCCTAAGAACGGAATATCTGAAACACTGACCCTTGCTTCAATCTCCAACTTATCAAGCATCATTTGCACGGACTTTTGCCGCTTCAACTTATCAGGATGCGGGCCGACAACAATATGTTTGATAGGCAGCTTTTGATCGTATTCAGGGATGCCATCAAAAAGAGAAATGTAGGGAACAAGAACCCCTGCATATGGACGGAACAATACCGATTTATTTGACGGAAATACTTCAAGCTTCCCCGCCGCTTCGATCATATTTTTTGGAAACTGGACGGCTACTATTCTTACTTCGCGCTCCTCTTTAAATCCATGATGCTTGTGTCGAATCGCCAGCATGATGGTTGGTTCAGCCAATTCAACCGCCCTTTTTTCAAAATCGCCTTCAACTATGATTTTAGAGATAATTTCTTTAACTTTATGCTCCCATTCAATCGTTTCTATATGCCTGTCTGTATTATTTTCCCAGTCATCGCAATGATAGTCGACGTCACTAAAGTTCAAGAAGGGATATGTATATTGCGCCTGTTCCTTTTCCAGAAGATTATTCAAACCTTTGGTATCAAAAATGATGGCATAACCACCATCATGCCCATATCCTCGCCATTGGCTTAGAAGACCATCTTTTAAATCTGTATCAGGGGTCGAATAACAAAAGGATGTAACGTAGACATTTAATTTTAAGGTTACATTTGTCATTGACTCATGTAATGCTTGAAACAAAATGTTTCTGATATTTTTAGCGTCACCTGCTTCCTTAAGCATTTCCTGATAACGAGGTAAATGAGCAATTTTGCTACTGCCTTCGTCTATCCCTGCGTAAAGAAGGGAAGGTAATTTACGTTCAAAAAAACCTCGAAGTTCCTCATCATCGTTTAGATAGCGAAAATCTGTTGCCCAAAGCTGTTGGCTTTTAAGGATACCGTCAAGTCCTGCGGCTGTCGTGTAATGCCATAACATTGGGTACGCATCAATAATTGGAACTGGCATCAGAATCTCTTTTTATATGTGAATTTCATAGTTTTTTCAGGCAAGAACCATAGTATACTCGGATTGCCATGGCCCAAAGGTCTGCTTTTATCTATGCCAAATCAATAAATAATCTCAATTATATGACCGGTTTTGGCCGATAAGAGATGCTCGTTCCCACGCGGCGCGTGGGAACCAGAATACTCTAAGTTCTCACGACCTGGACGCCAGCTTCTCGTTTGGTTTGCCATCGGCCTCCACGACGCTGACCGTCTCGCCCTGGGTCAACAGGTCCGAAGGGCTGGCGACCAACACGTCATTCGCGGCGATGCCTTCCAGAATCTCGACTTCTCGGCCGAAATCTCGGCCTATTTTTACCGGGCGCAGGTCGATCCTGCCTTGGCCATCGACGATGACCGTGTGCGTGCCGTCCTTGTCCATCACCAGCGCATTGGCCGGCACCAGCAGTGGGCTAGTCTTCTGCGCGATGTCGATCGCGATTTCGACATAGGCGCCCGGCAGCAATTGGCCGGCGTGATTCGGCAGGCTGATCTCGGCTTGCCGGGAGCGGGTGACAGGATCGAGAGCGCCTGCGACATGGTCGATGCGGGCGCTGATGGCCTGTCCTTGCGTTCCGAGCGGACGCACCGACGCGGTCTGGCCGGCCTCGATGTCGTCGGCATAGGCCTGCGGCACCCAGACGCTCAGGCGTAGCGGGTCGGTCTGGGTCAGCGCGAACAATTCCTGGGTGCCGGCGCCGATCAGGCTGCCGACATCGACCGCGCGGCGGGTAATCACGCCGTCGAACGGTGCGACAACGCGGCGGTAATTTTCGATGTTTTCCAGGCGTCTGACATTCGCCGCGGCGGCGGCCAGGTCGGCTTCCGCCTGCAGGAAGGCGGCGCGTTTCTCGTCGACCTCCTGCTTCGGCGCGCCGTCGGTCTCGCTCAACTGCTTCCAGCGTTCCCATGTCGAGCGCGTCAGCTCCAGGCGGGCCTTGACCTGAGCCTGCGCAGCCCGGCCCTGCGCCAGTTCGTGTTCCAGTTCCGGCACGTCGATCTCGGCCAGCAGATCGCCCTGTTTGACCTTATCGCCGATGTTCTTGTGCCAGGCTTTCAGGTAACCGTTGGTGCGCGCGAAAACCTGGGTTTCGGTATAGCCTTTCAGGCTAGCCGGCAATACCAGTTTGCGCAAGGCCTCGCCGGGACGTGGATGCACCGCGATCACGCTGCGTTGCAGGCTGTCGGCGGTGTGTCGAGCCAGGCTTTCCGCCGCGCTCTGATTCACCGCGTAGCGAAAGACGCCGGCGCCGAGCAGCAGCAACAGGAGTGCCGATCCGGCTTTGCCGGCGATGTTCAGGGTGCGCCGGGGATTGGCCGTGGGCGGCAGGGCGAATGCGGGCGAAAGTTGACTAGACATATGATATTTCCTGGTGGGTGATTTTGATGGGTTCGCCGGACGGGGCATATTGCCCCGTCCGCAAGGTTTTACCGATGTTTCAAACTATCGGCATCGTCAAAACGATGGGGACGGAGTTAAAACTCCGTCCCGCTTTCTGTTTACTGCATGCTTCGTGGATGTGCTGGTGTCATAAGGTTAAATGGGTATGTGTTTCGGATGGACAGATTGCAGCCATTGATGCATCGCGACGAAAACGATCGGCACGAACAGCAGCGTCGAGGCGGTCGCAAAGGTCAGGCCGCCGATCACAGCCCGGCCCAGGGGCGCATTCTGCTCGGCGCCTTCGCCCCAGCCGATCGCCATCGGCAGCATGCCGACGATCATCGCGAAGGCGGTCATCAGCACCGGCCGCAGCCGGGTCGCGGCGGCTTCCAGGGCGGCCGTCGTCGTCGGCACCCCGGCGCTCAGCCGGCTGCGGGCGAACGACACCAGCAGGATGCTATTGGCGGTCACTACCCCCATCGCCATGATGCTGCCGGTCAAGGCCGGTATGCTCAGCGTCGTGCCGGTCAGGTATAAAGTCCAGGCGATGCCGGCCAGGGCCGCCGGCAAGGCGCTGATAATGATCAGCGGGTCGAGCCAGGACTGGAAGTTAACGACCAGCAACAGATACAGCAGAACGATAGCGACCGCGAGACCGGAGGCCAGGCCGATGAAGGAGCCGTTCAGCGTTTCGATCTGGCCGCGCACCGTCAATTCGACGCCGCGTGGCAGGGCGGCGCGGCTTTCTTCGATCAGTTTGTCGATGTCGTTGCTGATCGAGCCGAGGTCGCGTCCCTCGACGCTGGCGTAGATATTGAAGACATTGTTCGAGTTGTAATGGGTCACCATGGCCGGCAGTTGCGAGCGTTTCAGTTTGACCAGATTGCCGAGCAGTTGCGGCTGGCCGTCGCTGCCGCCGCCGACCGGGGTGCGCAGCAGAGCGTCCAGGCTGTCCAGCGTCAAGGGATTGCCCATCACGCCGATGTTGACGGTGTTGCCGTTGTTCGGATTCAACCAGTAGGAGGGCGCGGTCTGCATACTGCCGCTCAGGGTCAGCAGCAGGTTTTGCGCCACGTCACGCGGCGACAGGCCGAGCTGTTGCAGTTGCTGGCGGTTCATTTCCAAATCGAGGGCTGGGCGGTTCATGCGCTGGTAAACATGCGCATCGACGATGCCGGGGATTTGGCGCAGCCGGTTCTGAAACATCCGCACCTGCGGTATCACGTCGTCAGGCTTGCCGCCGATGAACTGCACGTCGATCGGCGCCGGCACGCCGAAGTTCAGCGTCTGGCTGACCTGGTCGGCCGGCTGGAAGAAGAATTCCAGAGCGGGGAAGCGGCGCGGCAACTTCGCGCGCAGAGCCTTGATGTAGTCGGCGCTGGGCGCATGCCGGCCCGGCGTCAGTGAAATCATGATCTCGGTGTCGGCGGTCTCGACGGTGCCGGAGTTGCCGAACAGCGTGTTACGGGTGCTGTACGGGCCGCCGATGATGTCCAGCATGTCGCTGAGTTCCTGGCTCGGGATACTTTTGCGGATGAAGGCCTCCACCGCGTCGATTTGCTGCGGCATCTCCTCGATCCGGGTGCCCGATGCCGCGCGCACGTGCAGCCTGATCTGGCCGGCATCCACCGCCGGAAACAGGTCCCGGCCCAATAGCGGCGTAAGGCCCAGAGACAACAGGCAGAAGCCCAGAGTCGCCGTGCCGTAACGCCGCCTATGGTTCAGCAGGTGGCTGGACAGCACCACGTAATGGCCGCGGAAGATTTCGAAACCGTGCTCGAAGGCATGGTGCAGACTCTTGAAAGCGCGCGCCAGCGCATTGCCCGGCTGCACGTCCAGGCGGCCGTGATGGCCTGCCATCACATACATCACCAGGGTCGGCACCAGCGTGCGCGACAGGATATAGGACGCCAGCATCGCGAACACCACCGCCTCGGCCATCGGCACGAACAGGCTGCGCGCGACGCCGGTCAGGAAGAACATCGGCACGAACACAATGCAGATACACAGGGTCGAGACGAAGGCCGGCATCGCGATTTCGGCGGCGCCGTCCAGAATCGCCTGCTGCGGATTTTTGCCCAGCAGCATCTGCCGTTCGATGTTCTCGATCTCGACGGTAGCGTCGTCGACCAGGATGCCGACCGCCAGCGCCAGCCCGCCCATCGTCATCAGGTTGATCGTTTCGCCGATCAGATACAGCGCGATCAACGAACACATGATCGCCAGCGGAATCGAGACCGCGATGATGCAGGTGGTGCGCCAGTTGCCGAGAAATAGCAGCAGCATCGCGGCGGTCAGCGCGGCGGCGATCAGCGCCTCGTGCAGTACGTTGCCGATCGCCGCCTTCACGAACAGCGACTGGTCGAACATCAGTCGCATGTTGATGCCTTCCGGCATCAGCTCCAGCATCTTCGGAATCGACTGGCGGACGTGCTCGACCACGTCCAGCGTGGAAACATTGCCGATCTTGAAAATCGAGTTCAGGATGCCGCGCTCGCCGTTCTGGCGGGCGATCGTCGTGGTCGGCGCGGGGCCGTCGCGGACGATCGCGACATCGCGGATCAGGGTCGTCGCGCCGTGATCGGTACGCACCGGAAGCTCGCCGAGACGTGGAATCGCCGCGATTGCGCCGTTCAATGTCACGTCGTATTCGGTCGAGCCGATCTTGATCGTGCCGGTCGGCAGGATCAGGTTCTGCTCGGCCAGCGCATCCGACAAGTCGGTCGGCGTTAGCCCGCGAGCCAGCAGGGCCGGCACGTCGGTATCGACGGTGATTTGCCGGCTCTTCGAGCCGAACGGATTGGTCACCGCAACGCCGCGTTTGGATTGCAACTCGGTACGGACGATGTTGTTGGTCAGATCGTTTACCTCGGTTTCCGGCACCGTGCTGCTCGAAATGCCGAGCTGCACCAAGGGCAGGTCTGAGGCCGAATACTGGATCACCTGCGGCGGCGCGACATTGGTCGGCAACGAGCGATAGACCGAGTTGCTGCTGGACATCACCTGCGCGATCGCGGTCCGGATGTCGTTGTCCGGATGGAAGAACACCTTGATTACCGCCGCGCCGGCGTAAGACAGCGACTCGCTGTGCTCGATGCCGTCGATCAGGCTCATCGACCGCTCGACCGAGCCGGTCAGCCGCTCGGCGATTTCTTTCGCGGGCATACCGTTGTATTGCCACAGCATCGCGACGACCGGAATGTCGATGGCCGGAAAAATGTCGGTCGGCATCTTGCGCAAGACATAAGGCGTGGACAAAAGAATCAGCAGGGCCGCCACCACGAAGGTATAGGGGCGGCGGAGGGCAATTTGAACGATCCACATGAAGAGGGCTTGAACGATCCGTTGTGATTGAGCCTGAGTTGAAAAAGCTTGTATCTTAATATACGCAAATTACATACCAAGCTGGGGATTGGGCCTTATTGTCTGTCGTTTGGCGGTTATTTGGCGCAGGTGAAGGCTATCGAAGGATCGATCTTGTTGAAAAATCAGCAGACCGGAAGCATAAGCTGCCTATAAATCAGCAGTAGGTCGGGCATGCTTTTTATGCCCGACTTTTTCAAGCTTAAAAATAGTGATGCCCTTAGCAAGATAGGATGGGCTGAGGTACGAAGCCCATCAATCGCGAACGATGCGCTTCACTTCGTTCAGCACATCTACAGTCCTGCGTTCCCGGCTCTTGTCGCTCATGCAGCCCGAATGCCGGAACCGATTGAGATGCCAAAAGCTGAGCCTAATAATGGCACTGGCATTTCACGACTTCAAAAAGTCGGGCATGAAAAATATGCTCGATCTACGAGGATCAGTCAGCCGCAAAGCAATAGAAGTAGCCGGCGCCGCCGGTGCTGACCAGGTTGGCCTGGCTGCAGCCTTTACTGTCATGAGTCGAGTTCCAGGACACGTTGCCGCCCGTCGCTCCCCGGTTAGTGCGGTCGGAGTGACCGACCCGGACGGTGCCTTCGCCGTTGCTCGTATAGTTCTTGCAGGTATGGTCGGCCGCATCGGTGTAAGCCCTGCCGTCGGGCTTCGAGCCGGTGATGATGTCATGCTGGTTGGGAGTTTCGCCCACGCCCTGGATCGGCTCGCCCTTTTCGGTCAGCGTCGTCCGCCGGTGCACGTTGTTGCCTAGCTGGCCGAGTTCCACCGTGTCGCCGTGCAGGTGGGCTATGTCGTTGGCCACGATGGCGCCGTTGGCATTGGCCCAGGGCCCCTTGCCGATACGGTCGCGGGCGTTGACGGCGGGCTGGTCGCCGTCAGCCTGCGTGCTCAAATAGGCGCGCCAGTTCCGGTTGCCGGCGCCGACAGCGCCGGCCAGTTTCTGGCAATGGGCGTCGGCACCCGCCAGTCCGCCCAGGTCCGCGCCCTTGCCGATGCCGCTGCTGGTTACGAAAAAGCCCAACGGAGGCTTGGGGGCTTCTTTAGGAGGTTGTTCTGCGCAGGATACGTTGGCGGTCAGAACGATCAGGCCGGCAAGAAAGCTACTTTTTTTATTCATTTTTTTCTTATCGTATGGTTAAACAAAAAAGGATTTGAGGAGCAGGGCTCCAGCCATAATGGTCAGCATTAATCGTGCCGAATAAAATCGTGGGGGAATCATGAGGTTGAAGAGAATTGCTGATCGCTGGATGTTGTCCTGAAAACAGCGTCTGCTGGCGGCCTGTTTTCATGGCAACATAAGGGGGCGACCGCGAAGAAGTAATGCAGGTTGGACAATGGCTTCATGAGTTGCCTTGCTTCCTCTGCCGGACGGGTTTTGCAAACCCGTCCAGACGGTTTCAAGCGACTTAAAAGCCACTACAAACCTTTGGGACGGGATGTATATCCCGTCCCGCTCGTGTGATGGGCTAGCAAGTCGCCTAGATGCAGCATAGTGGAATCCGGGGCATTCTGATGAGGTTGTTGAAAAATCAACAGCCGGTGAGCAGGCGATGTTTGTAAGGCAACAGCTTGCCGATATCGACAGTGCTTTTTTACTCCTCGTTTAACCGAATCAATCGGCTTTACCGGTACCAACGCTATCCGGTACAAATTCTGCATAACTTTCCGAGGTTCATAAGTCATGCTCAACGCAAAACGAGCCAGGAATTTTCGCCTCAGGAGTCATATCGCATCATGAGTCAATACACACTCAACGTAAACAACGTACCGAAAACGGTAGACGTCGCCGACGACACGCCCCTGTTGTGGGTATTGCGGGATCATCTGCATCTGGTCGGCACCAAATTCGGCTGCGGCATCGGCCAGTGCGGGGCCTGTACCGTGCATCTGGACGGGGTGCCGACGCGGGCCTGCCAGATCCCGGTTTCCAGCGTCGGAAAAAACAAGATCATCACGATCGAAGGCTTGTCCAAGCATGGCGACCATCCCCTGCAACAAGCCTGGCAGGAACTCGACGTGCCGCAGTGCGGCTATTGTCAGGCCGGTCAGATCATGACCGCCGTGGCGCTGCTGAAAAAATCGCCGCAGCCGTCCGATCAGGAAATCGATGCGGCGCTGGAAGGCAACCTTTGCCGCTGCGGGACGTATCTCAGGATTCGCGCGGGCATTCACCGCGCCGCCGAAATCGCGGCCGGGAGGAACGCATGAGTGCGAATGCGCCGAAAAATCCATCTCGCCGCGACTTTCTGCGCACCTCCGCATTGGCCGGAGGCGGCCTGGTGCTGGGGTTTTATGTCAATGCGGCGGATAGCGCCGCGAAACGGGTCGCCAAGCCTTCCAGGGCACAGGCCTTGGCCGAGTTCAAGCCCAATGCGTTCATCCGTATCGCGCCGAACGGCACGGTCACGCTGGTCAGCAAGCAGCCGGAGATCGGCCAGGGCATCAAGACCTCGCTGCCGATGGTGATCGCCGAGGAACTGGAAGTGGACTGGAAGGACGTGGTGATCGTGCAGGGCGATCTCGACCCGATCTACGGCAGCCAAAGCGCCGGCGGTTCGCGCTCGACGCCGACCAATTACGAGGAATTCCATCGTCTCGGCGCGACCGCGCGCACGATGCTGATCCAGGCCGCGGCGCTGACCTGGAAGCTTCCTGCCGATCAACTGCTGGCCAAGGACAGCGCCGTGCATCATCCGGCCACTGGGCGTAGCCTCGGTTACGGCAAGCTGGCCGCCAAGGCCGCGACCTTGCCGGTTCCGGCCGCGGGCGAAGTGCGCCTGAAGGACCCGCGTGATTTCAAGCTGCTGGGTACGCGTATCGGCGGCGTCGACAATCCCGCCGTCGTCACCGGCAAGCCCTTGTTCGGCATCGACGTGAGCCTGCCCGGCTTGCTCTATGCGACCTACGTCAAGTCGCCGGTTTTCGCCGGCAAGGTCGTCAGCGCAAACCTCGACGAAGTCAAGGCCTTGCCCGGCGTGCGCGCCGTATTCGTGATCGAGGGCACCAGCAACCTGAAAGGCCTGCTGCCCGGCGTCGCGATCGTCGCCGATTCGACCTGGGCCGCCTTCAGTGCGCGTAAACGCCTGAAAGTCGTCTGGGACGAAGGCAAGACCGCGGCGGAAAGTTGGAAGGGCTTCGCGGCCAAGGCCGATGCCTTGGCGAAACAGCCGGGCGGCGAGGTGCTGCGCAATGACGGCAACGTGGCCAGCGCCCTGGATAAATCCGCGAAGACGGTCGAGGCAGCCTACAGCTACCCCTTCATCTCGCATGCGAGCATCGAGCCGCAGAACGCGACCGCCTGGTATAAAGACGGCGCCGTCGAAATCTGGGCGCCGACCCAGAACCCCGAGGCCGGCCAGAAGATCGTGACCGAAGTGCTCGGCATCCCGAAGGAAAAAATCACCCTGCACATCACTCGCAGTGGCGGCGGTTTCGGCCGACGGCTGATTCCCGACTATCTGATCGAGGCGGTGGCGATCTCCCAGCGGCTCAAGGGGCCTGTCAAGCTGACCTGGACGCGCGAGGACGACCTGCAACACGACCAGTACCGCGCCGGCGGGTTTCACTTCTTGCGCGGCGGCGTGGACACGAGTGGCAAGCTGATCGCCTGGCATGATCATTTCGTGACCTTTGAGCACATCGTGTTCAAGGACGGCCAGCCGAAGCTGGAAGTGGGCAGCGGCGCCAATCTGTCCGGCGACGAGTTTCCAGGGCGTTGGGTCGAAAACTGCCGGATCGAGCAAACGCCGCTCGCATGCGGCATTCCGATGGGGCCGTGGCGGGCGCCGCGCAGCAATGTCTTGGCCTGGGTGTTCCACAGCTTCATCGACGAACTGGCGCATGCGGCCGGCCGCGACCCCTTGGCGTTCCGGCTCGAAATCCTCGGCGACAAGGGCTTTCTTCCGGGCACCGGCGAGCAGGGCATTCCCTACGATGTAAACCGGATGAAGCATGTGCTGCAACATGTGGCCGAAAAAGCCGACTGGGGCAAGAAAACCTTTCCTCGCGGCCAGGGGCAGGGCATCGCCTTCCATTTCAGCCATCGCGGCTATATCGCGCAGGTAGCCGAGGTGAACGTGTCGAAGGACGGCAAGCTGAAGGTCGATCGCGTGGTCGTCTCGACCGACATCGGCGCGCAAATCGTGAATCTGAGCGGCGCGGAAAACCAGGTGCAGGGTTCGGTGATCGACGGCCTGGGAGCCTTGATGTTTCAGGAGCTGGATATCGACAAGGGCCGCATCGTGCAGAGCAATTTCGGCGATTATCCGATGATAAGGATCGGCGATGCGCCGACCCGAGTCGATGTGCATTTCCTGAAAACCGATTACCCGGTGACCGGTCTCGGCGAACCGGCGCTGCCGCCTTTGGCGCCGGCCGTCTGCAATGCGATCTTCGCGGCCACCGGCATCCGGGTGCGGCAGTTGCCGTTGTCCAGAACCGATTTGAGCTGGAGCTAGCATGACGAAAAACCATCATCTGCTGGCCGCTTACCGGGAGGCGTCACTGCAAACCGACTTGCTCGTGCTGGCGACCATCATAGAAACCTTCGGCTCGACCTACCAAAAAGCCGGCGCCAAAATGCTGATCGCCCCGGACGGCGAATTGACCGGCCTGCTCGGCGGCGGCTGTTTCGAACTGGACCTGATCGAGCATGCGCGGTCGGTATTCGAAACCGGTAACGCCAAGACCGTGTTTTATGACATGCGCTCGCCCGCCGATGCGATTTGGGGGCTAGGACTCGGCTGCAACGGCGCGGTGAGGATATTTTTGCAATTATTGACGGCGGAAGGCGGTTTTAGCCCGCTAAACCACATTGCCGCGGTCGATGAGGCCGAAGGTTCGGGTATTTTGGTGACCGTCATAGAGTCCTCCCACCCCGATTTTCCCATTGCCAGGAATTTGTTCCTGCCAGACTCGACCGATCGGCAAGCTGAGTCTTTTCCTGCGGCATGTGATGTGAAACCGGCATCGCAACAAAAAACGCGCCTCGAAGCGCTACGGATCGGGGATCATCTGGTCAAGGTTTTTTACGATCCGTTGCAACCACCTTCGCAATTGCTGGTGCTGGGTGCCGGAGCCGATGCGATCCCACTGGTTAAATGCGCTAAGGCCCTCGGATGGCGAGTCACCGTGGCCGATTGTCGGCCCGGCTATGTCAGTAAGGTGCGTTTTCCGCAAGCCGACGCTACGCTGCATCTGTTGCCGCAAACGCTGGAGAATCTTCCGGAATGGAATCGGTTCAGTGCTGCCGTGTTGATGACGCATAATTTCGACCATGACCGGCGTTTTCTTGCAGCGCTTGCCGGCACGTGTATTCCGTTCATCGGCCTGCTGGGTCCGGCACCGCGCCGTGAGCGCTTGTTGGAAAGTCTGGAAAACGCCGCCGAACCCCTCAACGGCCGGGTATTCGGTCCGGTCGGACTGGATATCGGCGCCGAAACGCCCGAAGAAATCGCCTTGTCCATCATGGCCGGCATCCATGCCGAGTTGAAAGGCCGTAGTGGCGGGCAATTGAGCCTGAGGGCCGCCCCCCTTGCTGCATGAATGCGGCTATCGATAATCCCTACACCGTCTCATTACGGTAGCGGGCGCTTTAAGCCGCCAGAAAGCGGTCTGTGAGGTTTCGGGAAAACCTTAAAATTTCGCAGTAAAGCCTAAGCGGAAGCTCAGTGGCTCGACGGGGTGAAAGTAGAAATCGTCAACTCCGGCATTCCTTTCACCGGGCAATCGCGATGTGTAGAAATAGGTAATGCCATCATCCTTCCGATTCAGCAGGTTGAATACTTCCGCCTGAAAGCTCAGGTTTTTAGTTACCTCATAACCGAGCATGGCTGAGACCAGCAGGGTGGCTCCCGAACGTCGGTCGCCGCTTTCGTCCAGCGCGCGCGGCCCGAAATAGCGCAGCCGGGGGCCGCCAAAAAAACCGCCGTAGACATCATGAAATGTCGTTCCGGCGGCGATCACCGTTTCTATCGAATTCGGTATGTGATTGCCGATGCCCGGTTCGGTGTTACGGAAACGCGCATGGGAGGCGCTTACATCGGCATCGAAGGTGATCCAGTCGGCGGGGGAGTAGTAGTTAGCGAATTCAAGTCCGTAGCGGCGGCTCGGGCGGCTGGCCTCGGTGGTTCCCGCGTCTCCGACAAATAACAGCTCCGAATCGATATCCAGCCACCAGAGTGACAAGGTGCTTTGTAATCCCTTCACCCAGGTGGAACGTGCACCGATTTCCGCGCCATAAGTACGTACCAGGGGAGACGCACGATCGACTGCTATGCCACTGGTCGGGTCAATGCGGGTGTTGATGCCGCGGGCATCGTTGCTGTGATAGCCTAGACCGCCGTTGAGATAAAATTCCGTTTCCGCCCAAGGACCGAAGATAATGCCGAGTTTTGGGCTTACCAAACCATCATAGCGTTCCCCGGTGTTTTGACGGATATTGCTTTGGCTGACATCGAAGCGAATGCCATCGAAGCGTACGCCGGCGCTGGTACGCAGCCAGTGATTCCATTGTGTTTTATTTTCCATATAGGGACTGATGCTGGTGACCCAGAGGGTGTCTTGACGGGTCACCGCGTATTGTCTTTGGGCGTGCGTCCTGGTTAACCCGTTTTGGATGTTGTCGTTACGTAGCTGTAAGCCAAATGTCGTTTCCGAGTCGGCAGCGCCCAATTTGTGGAACAAGGTGTGGCTGCCTTTGAAACCCGTCGTCCAGCGATCATCAGGCTGCCCAAACTGGTCGCCACAGGTATTAAAAATAACGGGATCAAATTTTTCACCCGGGGTTGAGGGTAAGCCACTACAACCTTTCGGATTATTGGATTCATTGTCATCCAAAAAGAAAGTAAAATTTGAGAACAAATTCAGTGTGGAATAGATGCCGTAAGCCATTAACTTGGTTTCACTGCGGTCGTCCTGGCGGTGCCATTCGCCCGTAAAGCTGTAACGCTGGCTATTGCCGCCGTCGGTGGGGTCAAGGGCATCAAATCGGCCAATAGTCCCCCGGTCTACCGCGCGTTTGGCGATTTGGTCGGTGGACCGCCAGTCGGAGTGAGTCGCCATGCCGGTGAGGCTCCATCCGCGATCGGCATGCTCCTGGCTATAACGCAAGAGGCCGTTAAATTTCAAATAGTCATTGCCCACGGTCCAGGGGCCGTTATTGTGCACGGTTTCTCCGGCATACAACAAATGGCCGCCGCCCAGCTTTTGAGAGCCCGCCGCCAACCCCCGGTAGTAATCAAAGCTGCCGCCGGTAAACTTGAGAAGATGTTGAGGCAGGTCTTTTAAGTAGTGGATGTTGGCGGAACCGGTACTGGAGAAATCGCCGTTTTCAGCATAATAGTTGCCTTTTTTGTATTTCAGCGTTTCTATTAACTCGGGAATGAGGAAGTTGGTATCGGTCCAACCTTGCCCATGCGAATGGGATAACTGGTTAACCGGCACGCCTTCAATCTGGGTCAGAAAATCGGTGCCATGGTCGAGGTTAAATCCCCGCAGGAAATATTGATTGGCTTTGCCTTCGCCGCTGTGCTGGGTCGCGATCAGGCCGGGGACGGTCTCCAAGACTTCGGCGGGCCGGGTTATCGGCCGATATTTAAGTTGAGCTTGCCCCACGTTGCCTTGCGAGGCACTGTCGGCAATGCCGATTTGCGAATCGGCGCGCTCCGTAACGACTATTTCATCAAGTTCTATGCTCTCTTTTTTGCGGGTTTTCGATTTAGCTTCTACGGCAGATTCATTGGCATCAGCCATGGCATTATCTTTTTCCTGGGCATGAACGCTGCTGCCAAGAAAAAAAGCAAACATTAAAACCATTAGGCGTGCAGTCAATATGCCCGCACCGTGCAACAGAAGCGTCGCCAGCATGAAGCCTAAAGCGAAGGAGACGAGACTGGCCGAAGCCGGCATTTCCTGCCCGTGCGCGTAGCCATGAAAAAAGGCGAAAAACACGACGATGAGTAAACTCACGGTTGCGCGGAAACGGATTCTTCGGACGATCAACACACCGAAAACGGCTACAGAGAGCAGAATCATCATTTCCACTCCCGGCACGTGTATGTTCATCAAACCAGCGAGGCCGCCGAGACTCATCACACCGACAAAGGCGAGCGGGAGTTGCCAGACAGCTCGCCCACTCAGTTGCGCCGCCCAAATACCTACCGCTAGCATGGTCAGGAGATGATCCCATCCGTGCAAGGGATGATTGAAGCCATTAGACCAACCGTTCATGACGATACTGCCTGTGTGAGCATGAACGAGTGCAGGCATTAAAAACAACGCCAAAAGAAACAGCAGTCTGTTTTGGTTTATTCCGAGTTTTCTTTTATTTCGACCTGACATCGGATGTTCCCTATTAACAAATAGGATACCTCATAAGTACCTATGCATATTTATCCAGCCAGAAATTTCAGGCATGCTATTGTTTTTATTACCACCTTTCACAAGGCGTTCTAAAAAATGCCGGGTTTATTTTGCACATGCACTTATTATTGGCTTAGATATTATTGGCTTAGCAGTTTTATGGCAATAAGAAGCCGCCTGGCAAAACATTAAACGCATTTTGCAAACGTTATTTTAAACATGACGATACGAATCATGGTTTCGGAGGTGGCCGTGAGGATCTCGGCATCTTTGTAGAGACGGCAAAAATTACCGATCCATGAAAAAATGCGTCCAACAACCCAACGTTACCGCAGAACCGCCCAGCCATCCTTTATTTTTTTGGGGGCATGTAAAAGCTTGTTCAATTTTTCAGTGTAGAACGTTACCGCGGTGCCGCAATAACCTGCATCGGTCAATGAGGGCCATTTATCAACCGCTCGCTCAAATGCCTCACCGGCACTTTTCGTGTCTTTGAGGTTAGCAGCATACACCATGACAAACAATAAATTGCCCAGGATGTCCACAACGATATGACGCTTGTGCCCTTTGACCTTCTTGCCACCATCGATGCCGTGCTCTTCAAAGGAGCGTATCCAAAGTTTGGGCGGGAAGTTCAGCATCAACACCCCACTGCAACAAAATGCAAAAGAACACTAATATAGATCAGTTCAAACCTGGCAAAAGCGAATTATCGGCTTGAATTAGCCTCGTTCATTGATATTAAGAAAACTGACTAAAATTCCCGCTATTTTGTAAAATGGCGGAAAGTCAGAGTCATCACGAATGTTAGCATTCGATGCATGCATGAAAAATTCCGCATAAACAATGATTTATTCATATTTATGGTCAAATTCCATGCTTCGTAATGGTAAATCTTCATCGTTGCTTAAAACAGATGCTTTTGAGCCGGCAGTCATCTTTCTAATCTGTTCTGGTTGCTTTAGGCAAGCATTTACAGGTCTAAGTGCTTCGCGAGAAGTTCGTTTGCAACCTGTGAATAGCAAATCAATGACTTAGAGAGCTCAAGAAATGCCAATGAACTTGTTGCTATTCACTT